>NZ_LRIC01000020.1:0-5622 GCF_001758725.1 Janthinobacterium sp. HH106
TGGTTTTTCATGACAATCGCATTGTTCCATCAGGACAAGCACTGACGGCCGGGTCGCTGGCGGCTTTCTGCCCCCCCTGCTGGAAGCGGCCCGCCGCCTGGACCTGGCGCCGGAAGACTGCTGGTACGTGGGCGACGACCTGCGCGACATCCAGGCCGGCCGCGCCGCCGGCATGCGCACGGTCGCCTGCGCCTGGGGCTACTGCGGCCCCGTCGAACCGCAGCACTGGAACGCCGACCATTTGCTCGATACGCCGCAAGCGTTGCTCGAGCTGGTGAGTACTGTGGTGAAGGCGGCGCAGGAGCGGCAGCTGGCGGCTTGATGGCTTGATACTGCATCTGCCCGGCCTTCTATCCATTACTGCGAATGCATCATGCAAGAGTGTGAAGATTGCGCTACAATGAAGGCTCTGTGGGGACGACCTGGTTTCGACGTGGGTTGCAAAGCAGCGCAGGGCATACCGAGGGCGGGCTACCTCGTAAATACAACCTGAAAAAACTTAACTGCAAACGATAACTCGTACGCACTGGCAGCTTAATCGCTGTTAGCTCTAGAACACCTCGTCCCTGGGGTGGGCCGTCAAAAGCTCTAGAGTCATTTACAGGGACTCGTCGTATGCTGGGTTACTTAGCGTCCGACTAAATAATAGGTAACTCGCTTGCCCATAACGTGCACATCCGTGCTGGCTGAGTTAAATTAAATGATAGTGCTAAGTATGTAGAACTGTCTGTGGAGTGCTTGCGGACGCGGGTTCGATTCCCGCCGTCTCCACCACTGAATTCTTTAGAATCAAGTAGTTAGCAAGAAGAAGGCTGTCATTATTTGGGTTGTTTTTGGGCTGTTTTAGCCTGGGAATGACAACAAAATGACAGCCTTTTTTTCTGTATACACGCCTCGTACCCTGATCTGGCATCGGCACGTTAACAATGCCTCACCACGCACATAAGAAACAACGTTCGCCTTCGCTATCCAATGTCAGCGGGGCGGCGAAGTAAGTTCATTCGCTGACTTAGTGAGCAAAGAGTCAATTCGACGTTACTGAGCCATCCGATTGCAACACTCAGGCGCCGACACTCAGCAGGCCAAGGATGTCATCCAGGTCGGCTGGCTTGACCAAGTGATGGTCGAAACCTACGGCTTTAGTCTGCGTCTTCGTGGTTTCATCACTCCAGGCAGTAAGGGCAATCATTTTTACCTGCTGGAAACGAAGCGTCTGCCGGAGGGTTGATGCGACCTGGAAGCCATTTACATCAGGCATCCCAAGATCAAGAAAGACCACATCAGGGGCAAAGCGGTCTGCCGTCCGCAGAGCCTCGGCGCCTCCATATACGGGCACAGCTTCATGACCACAAATCACAAGAAATTCCGCGATAAGATCGGCGGCATCACGATTATCATCAACAATCATGATTCGCAAGGGGGAGAGTTGGTTTGCCATACAGCACCTGCCGTTCGTTCTGATGCATCCAAATGTAAGGACACATATTGAGCCGGCAAGTTCAAGGCGGCTGAAATTTTGAACAGTCGGGGGTGAGGACTGAAGATGAGATTGCTTGATGGGAATTATACATATTTTTCAGAAAACATGCATAAAATGAAATAATGTCATTGGTTTCCACTGGATCAAAATTCATATCAATTGCTGACTGTAATGTGCTTTTCAATTTCTAAAAATACTCTAAAATATAAATCCGAAATTGACTACTTAACATACTTCATAGCGGAGTCGTCAATGGGAAATGACCAAAAAATGCAACATGGTGACTATAAGTACCAGATAGCCAGCTACAAGATGGTGAACGGTATGTATCAAGGCGTTGTCCTCCTTACCGCTCATGCAGGAATCGAATACTCCCCAATTATTGAAATTCCAACACCAAGCGTTTTTAAGACGCAGCATGCAGCACGGATCGAAGCCTCGGCGCTAATCTGGCAGCTCATCGAAACAGGCGCAGTGGTTGAATTTGTGCCACAAGATGGCAAATCTACTTCCTGTCCGAAGGAGCCTTAAACGACTCTCTAACGTCAGTTTCTAGTGCTATGAGTACTTCCGGATATAAAGCGAAAGACGAAAAAATGAATATAGTTTTTTTGCCATCAAATCCCGCGAACGAACGCAGAATTGACGCTCTATCCGAGTCGATCGTCAATTCAGCCATCGATATGGAAGAACGATTAGGATCTTTACATGCCATCCTCTACATGCGTCGCCATAAGATTGACATGTCCGTGGCGGTTAGGGTGGTTTTAAGGCGCGCCGAAAGGAGAAATAACATAGCCTGGTCGACCTGTGAACCTGGCGGCTTTGTTGATTTTGAGGCCGGATCGAATGTTGCACACTCCACAGCCAGAACCTTAGTCCAGAGCCGTAATCAAGCATGACATTTGGACGCGGCCTCTGCTTTTATAGAACTGGCGTCGTGAAATTTGCACTGTATTGATGCACAAAGCTATTAAGCTTTTGTCCGATTGTCACACCGGCACCTCGCTCGCAAGCGCCCAGCCCGTGTTCATTTTTTCACGCGCAGCGGAAGCGGATCAGCTACAGCCACCATGCGCTCTGCTGGATACTGCTGAAACAAATCCTCTTCGGTCACAAGGGAGCCATCGAGCCAGCCGTGATACTGGTCAGGGTCGAGGATCATCACCATCCGTTTTTCATCATCCGGCTTGTGGAAACGCTGCATGAGCGGGTGGCCATCGGCGTTTATCGTCAGCATCGAGAACGACAGCACCAAATCTTGCGGCCGGAATTCCCATATCCCGGCGATGGCGGCCGGCATGCCATCGGCGCGCTCAATGCGCCAGCGGATCGGCTTCCCTGTTTCGTAGCAGGGTTCAAAGAAGTTATCGGCAGGGATAATGCAGAACTGTTTGCGCTTCCAGGCATTGCGGAAAGATGGCTTCTGCGCCACGGTTTCGGTGCGGGCGTTGTAGGTCTGGCGCGCCAGCTTCATATCGGCCCAATGCGGAACCATTCCGAAGCATGCCGGCGCGACTTCCAGTTCACCGGACACGTCGTGCGATGCGCGAATGATCGGCGCCATGTATCCTGGCCAGGCTTCCGGCGGCAAGTCAAATTGAGGGGAGCGGACAGCAAAATGCTGTTCGATTTGATCGCTACGGCTGGGGGTATAGTCGGCGCACATGCAAATTATTCTACCTGCCTTCTGGCATCGGCGGCGGCTCCGTCCCGACAAAACACAGCCAGGACTGCGCATAGTCGCAAAATTGCATATCTTTCTTGCTGCGCTCAAACCCTGACAACACCATGCGCCCGTCCCGATACCAGAGCAAATTCACATCGAAAAGTGTGTCAACGTATTTGCCGCTATCTCCGTAAGTGAAGCGGGCCAGCTTTACCAAACGGTGCAAGCCCTGGTCTGTCGTTTCAACGACTTCCAATGTGCCAGGCCGGGCCGAGTGGTAGCGATCATTCAACCGTCGCTTGGGCACCTCCACCCCATCAAGGCGCATCTTTAACATTTTAACAATCATTGTGACACCCAAGTAAAATACTGTACATACATACAGTATACCAAGAGTTCTTGAGGTCGCAATACACAGCAATGACGCGAGGGCGTGAGGATGAATGATGCGCAGAATACAGACGCCAATACATGGGCCAGAACCGCGCCAGGGGGCGGCGCAGCGCGAAAACAACACCCCTCCTACGTCGCCACACCACCCGCACGAAAAACCGCTCAAAGTGCGTCAAAATGCGTCAAAACGCGCGCCCCCTCTTCGCCCCGCCGCGCCAGTCCTCATGCGCCTTCGGCCATGGCGCAAATTTGAGTCAAAAGAGCCCTATATAGCGGGCAGGTGTGGAGGGGGGACAACTGCGCGCGCCAGGCCGAAATGGGGCTTTTTCTTGCCTCCATGGCAACACCAATCGTTGGGACGTGAAAAAGCCGCCTCGTGGGCGGCCTGTGCGGTGGCTGGGGCGCTCCGGCACGGCTGGGCTATCTCGGCCCTGCCCTGCCGGCTATCGCGGCGTAGCGGTCATCCTGGGCGGCCGGCACGGATCATCGCCGCCTGTTCCTTGTCGTAATCGTCGCGGCAGTCGGCATTGCAGAATAGCAGCGCGGGCGCCAGCGCCTCGTCGCAGTAGTGGCAGCAGCCATGCGCCACCAGGGCGGTGCGCCGCCGTACAGCGGCCAGGCCGCGCGCGACCTCGGCGAAGATGATCTTGTCGGTGTTGTCGATGTGATCGCTCATTGCGCTGTCTCCTTGCCCAGGCCCAGGTCATACGGCGCGAACTTCACCACTTCCACGCCCGCCCATTCGTTGATGGCCATGAACTGCGCCTGCAGCGGCACTAGCTCATTACGGGCGAAGACGCGCGCGGCCGGTTCCACGGCGCCGAAACCGCCGGCATTGTTCGGCAGGATGCCCATCAGCTGCGGCGGCACGCGGTGCGCGGCCAGCTGGTCGTCACGCGTGACGCTCTTGATGTTGAAGAACTCGTCCTTGGCGGCCACGTCCGATACGGGCAGGATCTGGATACCATCCTTCTTGCCGGCCGGCGCGTACATGAACAGGTTGCGGAAATTGCCCGGCCCCTTGCTGTCGCGCATGGCTTGGCGCAGGTTGTCCACGTCCTGCGTGTTGGCGGCGGCGTCCGTCATGTAGAACACGAAACCGGCGTGCGAGCCGTTCTTGTAGTACTTGCGGCGAAACAGGGTGGCCGCCTCGTTGAGCCAGGCCGATTGCAGCGCGCTCAGGTACTGCGGCACGCCGTACAGCTCCTGGTTCACGTCCGGTTCCATCAGGTGAAACACGCGGCCCTTGTCGAACTGGTGCACGGCCTGGTAGCCATTGACGAAGAAATACGTGTCCAGATCGACGCCGCGCCGCATGTACTTGGCCAGCGCATGCTGGTACGCCAGCGCCTTGCCGCTGCGGCTGGGGCGGTCTTCCAGGTAGGCATTGCCGAAAGTCAGGAAGTCCAAGGCCATGCGTTTGAAGGCGTCGCGCGACAGGTATTTGCTGGGGATCAGGGTGGACGCCAGCACATTGGCCTTGAAGTGGATCGCGCTGCTGTGGTGCACGCCGGCATTGAAGGACTTGGCCAGGCCGGCCAGGTTGACGGGCGGCTCATACCAGTGGCCGTTCTTCCAGCATTCGAAGCAATCCAGAATGTCGGCGTGCTCGAGCACGGGCGTCGGGTCGCCGAAGGAAAACGCCTCGATGCCGGCGGCGGCCGGCGCCGTGGTAGCTGGTGGTGCGCTCTCGGCCTGGCGGCCGCGCGCGCGCAAGTGTCGTGCTTTGCTCAAGAATAAATCTCCATGAAAGATTGGTGGTTGTCGGTGGTGCCTTCGAATGGCTCGTGATCGAGGGCGTGCATGCAGGCCCACGCCAGGTCTGCGTGGCCGGTTTCATCGCTGCGGCCGGCGATATAGGTCACGTGCCGCCCGCTGGGGGTGAGGGTCTTGTGGATGGCCATGAAGGACTGCGCGATGTCGATCCAACCGGCGTCAAATTCCAGCCGCCCTTTGCTGATGATGTTTTTCGCCTTCAAAACCATGCGCGTTTTGACTTCAGGCGAGTAATTCAGGGGCGTGACGGCCGGGAAGAAGCCGCGCACGATGGGCAGCACGCCGATGCCCATGCCCGTGGTAT
>NZ_LRIC01000021.1:0-12918 GCF_001758725.1 Janthinobacterium sp. HH106
AGGAGTGCCCGCATTCGGGGTTCTGGCACATGTAGGTGATTTCCTTGAACATGGCGGACATCATGCGGCTTTTAACGGCGCGGACGGTGTATTCGCAATGCGGGCAGGGCAGGCCGATGACTCTCATTTGTTCTTTCTTTTCACTTGATACAGGGCACGGCCTCGGCCGCTCATCTTGCGAATCCCGATTCGTACGTTATCCTTAATCAACCACTCGATAGCCTGGTCGATGGTGTCCAAGCCCTGCTGTATTCGGACACGTTCAAACGTGTCTTGGTCTTCATCGCATGTTTCTACAGGTACGGAACGGTCGGGCATATTTTCGGCTGCTCAAAAGTTGCTGATTGGTGACTTCATTTAGGCAGCAATGCTGGGTAAGGTGACACTGTTGTTGTCGCCAAGCACTATTGCCGCCTGGCGAAGCGCGAGCTGCCGCAGAAACGGCGCCAGTTCCTCGCCCTGATAATTGGCGATGGCGGCCAGGACGTCATACTCATATTCGTCAAGGCGCACCATGACACGGTTGTTACGGACGCGTTTTGGATCGGGATACATGGGCCTGCTCCTGTGCAGTTAAGCGTGATGGACAAGGGAGAATTGTTCGAGTTCGGCCTCGTAAGATTGCAGGCCACGTAGCAGCATCAGGCGCATAAACGATGCTCGTGAACGGGAGTCTTGCTGTGCGAATTTCTCCACGCGCTCAATCTCAGGAGGGAGCAAGCGAATAGGGATTGGCTGCGAAAGTGGGTTCTTCGGCTGGCGTGTGAATGGAGCGGTAGATGTCATAGGATATGATTTGTATACGTCACATGGTAATGACGTCACTTTAGTACAAAAAATTGTACTTTGCAACTAAAAGATCGACATATGGATACATTTGGGCAGCGCTTAAAAAGCGAACGGAAACGACTTGGCATGACTCAACCGGAATTCGCACTGGTTGGGAAGGTCGAGAAGGGTACGCAAATAAATTACGAACAAGACAAGAGATTTCCAAGTGCGGATTATCTAATTGCTATCGCATCAGTGGGTGTCGATACGCAGTATGTGCTGCATGGCACGGCGGCAAGTAGCGCATTGACGGATGACGAGAATGAGTTGCTAGTCGGCTATCGTAAGTTGGATTTGCGTGGGAAAGCGCGCGTACTCGGCGTTGTTGAGGGGATTACAGAACCGACGACCGTGTCGCCAGCAAAGTCAGTAGAACGCAATACCCAGATGGTATTTCATGGCAAAGTAGGTCAGCAGATTCATGGAGACATTACTGCTCCCCAAACGATCAACGTCGGCGGCAAAAAAAAATAGCCAAAGGAACTCGTGGCGGAAACGAAAGTTCTCGTTACTAAAGCGGGTGAGTCGATGGAAAATCGCCACACTTTCCACACTGGCTTTTGCCTGCTGCTGGCCTCTGTATAAGTGTGAAGTGATGGCCACGGCGGCGAACAGATTCATTAGAAATTCATGTTATTACGATGGGAAGGCTTTCACTGTCGGCATTGTCATTGAGACGGCGCCGGGTATTAAATGCGAGTGCTCTTCCACTGCCTCTGATGCGTCGCCAACTTGGGTGAGCGGTAACTGGAGTTAGCAATATTAGCCAGGCTCATGGCATTGCGGCCGATGACAGTGGCTGCCATCGGCCAAAAGCGGACATTGACGCTAATGGGACTCTAGCTTTAGCTTTGGCTGAGATTTGGGTTTTGGTAGTGGCAGTTCCGCCGTGGTGCGCTGTGCAAGCTGTACTAGCCATTCTCGTTCATTCCATAGTTCACCGCTGATTAAATAGTACGGCTTGGCCTGCGGGTAGGGAGGCGCCTCCGGTAGGGTGCCGAGTTTGCTGATCCAGGCCCGGCCAGCCTCCGTTGGCTTGATGAAAAGACGGTCGTCTGCGACGATGGCGAACATCTTGCCATCGCAATACACACCGTACTCGCCAAACATCTTTTTCGCGCTGAGGCTACCCGCGCCCGCCATCTGCTCAAGCAGAAAATCCACCGTACCTTGTTGTGATGCCATGTTGTCCTCCGTTTGAAAGAACAGTGTAGCGCACTAGCCAGGAACGGCCGGCGCGTCTACACTATGGTCATTATTTTTTTTGCATGAAGTATTTTCCCATGACACGCGAGCATATTATTCACCGCGGAATCTGCATCGCCACCCTGGCCGCCGGCCAGTCCGTCGAAACTCATTGCGCACCTGGCCACACGGCCATCCGCGAACAGGCCGACGGCTGGTGGCTGTATTTTGTCGATGAAGACGGCAAGGTCGACGGCTACGACAGCCCGTTCGCCAGCCACGCCGAAGCGCTTTGGGCGGCCAAGGCCGCAGCCGAGTTCAGCACGCAATGAAGGCCAGCCCCTGGGCCTTCCTGGGCTTGCCGAAAGCGCCCGTGCCGGAAGCGGAAAGTGCGGAGTACGGTGCCTGCCGCGCCGAACTGGAGGGCAAGCGCCTAGTCTTGCGCGTAGCGAAAACCACGCCGACGAAAACCGGCCAGTTCGTCACTGTCTGGAAGCGCCCCCATCCCGACGCCGAGATCGCCCCGCTGGACGAAGCAGACCCCGTTGATGTCGTCATCATCGCCGTCAGCAACGGCGCGCGGCACGGCTTTTTTATCTTTTCTCGCGCCGTGCTGATAGAGCATGGCGTGATGTCGCGCACCGGCCAGGGCGGCAAGCGCGCGCTGCGCGTGTATCCACCCTGGTGCGCGCCAGAATCAGTGCAGGCGCAGCGCAGGCAGCGCTGGCAGGCAGTGTGGTTTGTGGAAGTTGGTGATCAGCTAAGCCTCATTCGTATCCTCGAAACTTAATGCCGTACGCGAAGTTTACTAGCAGCCGTTCAGCGAGTAGTTTTATGCCCAGCTCCAAACATTGCATCAAGGGAGGCATGCTTGTACTGACTTAACGTGAACATGTTCGCTTCTGTCAATGTAATTTGCACCTTCAAGAAGTCTGCTTTTGGAAATAGGTAGTATGAATCTGCCTTCTGGTTTTGAAGATCAAGAAGTACTGCGAGCACGAAGTCACACCTTGACTCTTCATCCATGCGCACGCGCCAGCGGGGGAGGGCCGTTTTCTCATAAAGACAGCGCGCGATAGCTATTTTTAGTAATGTTTGCCCGTTCAGCAAAAAGGTATTTTGGGACGGGCCTTTCTCCAACCCGACGCCCGCACCGATTATCAATGCCTTGATTTGCTCATGCGTAGCTGCCCGAACATTGCTGACAACCGCGCGCGTGGCTATAAACTTACAAATGTTGGTCGGGGGAAGCCCAGCGAGGGTGTAGGCCTCGAGCATGGTGCCAAAGTAATAAGCGAACATCTGCGC
This sequence comes from Janthinobacterium sp. HH106, assembly GCF_001758725.1. Classification (NCBI taxonomy): domain Bacteria; kingdom Pseudomonadati; phylum Pseudomonadota; class Betaproteobacteria; order Burkholderiales; family Oxalobacteraceae; genus Janthinobacterium; species Janthinobacterium sp. HH106. The sequence goes on from NZ_LRIC01000021.1 coordinate 3,325, forward strand.
GCCGGGAAGTGTATCGTCCTGATCTATTAGCATGGTTGTCACCTTTCCATGTTTCTCATATAACTTGCGTAGCATTGCTAGGAGCTCTTCTTTTGGAATCGGAGCGAGACGACGTTTGCGCTCTTGCTGCGCTTTACGGAAAAGGGTAACTGGAATGAGGGGAGGGAAGACGCCGATTCTTTGTATCCACATCGACGTTGGATTTTCGATGTGTCGTTTTCGGAGCTTAAATGATGCTCTGTTGTAGATGATGTTGCCTATGTATTTTTCATTTGTAAGCACGTCCCGAACGCAGTCGCGAGTCCAAGCGCGCCCACATTCGCGAGGCGCCTCCATTGCATTCAGTAAGAAAGCAATTTCGCTTTCACTCAGTTTCTCCAGTACGTACCAGTCGTAGACCCCTCGAAGAATCTCAAGTTCATCGCTTGGGCCAGGGACGAGGAGTACACGGTCTGTAGGATGGCTCTTCCTCTCGCCAAATCCCAGTGCCGGCTTGGCTTTACCGCTTGCGCTGATTGGAATTCGGCGCAATCCAAATCCCGCTCGCCCACCTTGTTTAAACCCCATTTCTACAAACCGACATTGCGCTGCAAAAACCTTGGACGAGAGTTCTCTGCTGTACTCGGCAGCCATGGCGCGCTTTACGCTCTTAATTATGGACGAAATCGAAGATCCGTTATTCTCGAAATCTTCCGCACAATAGACGATGGCGACCCCTGCGCGCCGGCATATGTATTCATAGTAGGCGCTTTCGTCTAGGTCTTGGAACCGTCCCCAGCGGCTAATGTCATAGGCAAGAATCGATTGAAATGGCGCTACGCCACTCTGTACGTCCTCGATCAGGCAACGTAGGCCCGGGCGTGAAGAAAAATCGAGCCCACTCCTGCCTTCGTCGGCGTATGTCCTAATGATATCTATGCCATGGCGCTCCGCGTAGTCGGAAATGCAATGTAGCTGATGTGAGACAGAATGATTTTGATTGTCTGTAGACATGCGGACGTACACCGCAGCTGTTGGCTTTGCACCAGTTACCAGTGCCTTTGGAACGTGTACAGCAGCTTTGCGTCGCATGTAATTCCTCTATAGGCGGTACCAAGTAAAGCGAGCTTTTGGCCCTTGTTTGATACGGATCAATACCTGAACCCTCTCCTATTGCATTCTAGCGATATGGGGAGGCTGCTATGTTCGATAATGCCACTGAAATAACGTTACGACTAATTGCCGCTGGGGTGCATTTGAAAAAATTGCATGGACTGGAGTTCGCATTTCTTGTACTGATAGATGCTGGGTTTCGTGAGGGCGTCGCAAGAGCTGCTTTACAAGATGAACGGGTTTGCTTAGGTACGGCCATGGAGTTGAAATATTTCCAAAGTGAGGATATTCACCCGGAATGAAATACAACCTATTGTAGTGTCGCACGATTCAAGCGGCACGTTGCTTTTTCTCTAGCCGGTGGTCTTCGCCGTAAGGTGCCCAATTGCGTGGCCATACAGTTGGGAAAGGAGTAATCTCCTGTGTAGTCATTTTTACCATTTACAAAGTGCGTTCGCGCAAAGGATATTTAAGATGAAAATCGCTGTATTCAGCTCCCAACCATATGATCGCCGTTTTCTCAATGAGAAAGCAGATCAACGTGATGCTCGTGATGCCGTGGAGATGCGTTTTCACACTGAATCCTTGTCACTACAGTCAGTGGCTCTTGCTCAAGGTTGCAAGGCAATCTGCGTTTTTGTAAACGATGTGCTTGACGCGGAAGTATTGCATGCTCTTGCTCACATTGGCGTGCGCGCGATATTACTGCGTTGTGCAGGTTTCAATAATCTCGACACGGAAGCCGCACGGCATTTGGACTTTTTCGTCGCGCGCGTACCGGCATATTCTCCGGAGGCAGTGGCTGAGCATGCTTTAGCACTCACTCTTACATTGAATCGCCGAACTCACCGCGCATATGCGCGGGTACGCGAAGGCAATTTTGCACTTGATGGTCTCCTTGGGAGCAATCTGCATGGGAAGACCGTTGGCATCATCGGTACAGGAAAAATTGGCTTGGTGACAGCCAAGATTTTTACTGGTTTTGGCTGCCGTTTACTGGGATTTGATCCCTATCCGTCTCCAGAGTTTGAGGCCATAGGTGAGATGGTCGCATTGTCTGACCTTCTTGCTGAATCGGACCTGGTCTCACTGCACTGTCCACTCACTCTTGATACCCATCACTTGATAAATGCAGATACGCTAAATCTGATGAAAGAGGGGGCCATGTTGATCAATACGTCGCGTGGCGCTCTCATCGATACGCAAGCAGTAATCGATGCGTTAAAGTCGCGCCAATTGGGGGCTTTGGCGATTGACGTGTACGAACAAGAAAGTAATCTCTTCTTCGAAGATCGCTCCGACGACATCATTACGGATGATGTTTTTCAGCGCCTAATGACGTTCCCGAACGTTCTTGTTACCGGACATCAAGGTTTCTTTACCATTGAAGCCATGCGTGAGATTGCATCGACAACATTTGAAAACTTGTCGGCATATCAGCTTGGTGCCGAATGCTCGAATCTCGTGCCTGGAACATATTAATGACGTTACCTGGACTGTGTTTTCCGTCCGCTTTGGGGTGAAAGCAGTCGTTGAGCGGAAGTAGAGGGCACAGGTTCACGCCGCTTCTTCGACGGCTACCGCTTGCGAAGGTTTCCGGGGTTCCTCGCTGTTCTCGCGGATGATCTCGCGCACTTCTTCGATATGCTTCCACGCATGCAGGACCGCCCGCTTCGCGGCCTGCTTGCTCTTGTAAAGATGCTCCAGCGTCTTGAGCGTACCCTTGGCGCCAGCCTGCTCCTGTCCCGCCTTTTTCTTCTTCGCCGCCACGTCCTTCCACTTGGCCACCACGCCCGTGATGCCTTCGTCCGGGTCTTTCTCTTCCTCGCGCTCGGCCTCCACCGCTTCCGTCTTCGTTTCAAACTCCACGCGCGTGGTAAAACCGTTGCCGCCAAGGCTGTGCGTGACCTTGACCGATAGCCATTCGGTGGCGTCGATCTCGGGCTTGAAGCCTGTCACCGTGACGGGCGATTGCGGGAACACGGCCGGGTTGCCCAGGGCCAGGCTCATTTCAAAGGTGGCCAGGCCGCGCAGGATGCGCTGCCATTCGGCCACGGCCGCCGCGCGTGCGTCGGTTTCATTGGCGAAGGTGGTGCGCAGGCGCTTGCTGTTGCCGGGCACGCCGGCCACGACGCTGCGGCGGCGCGCATAGCGCTCGTCGTGCCAGAAGGCGCGCACGCCCGTGTAGGCGTCGCTTTCGGCGCTGTGGTAGCGGTGGCCGTCGCCCAGGGCGCGCGTGATGGGGATGACGGGCAGCGCCTTGCCGCTGGCGGTGCGGCTCTGGTTGATGGGGATGAAGAGCAAAGTGTCGTTCTTGACGGTGGCCACAGCGTCGTATTTCCTGCCCAGCCGGCGCAGGAAGGCCGCATCGCTTTCGTGGGTCTGGTCGATGTGCTCGATGGCGGTGTCGCGCAGGCGCGCCGACACGCCCGACGCCAGCTCGTTGCGAAAGGCGATGGCCTCGATGATGGCGCCCAGGGTGGTCTTGTGAAAGCTGTGTTCCTGCTGCTGTTTGAAGGTGTCGATCAGGTTGGCTGACCTGGCGCGCAGGGTGATGGTGTCGGGCGCGCCGCTGTGCTCCACCTCGTCGACGGTGAACTTGCCCATGTCCACCAGGCCGGTGGCTTGCCAGCCCAGCGCCAGGGCGATCTGCGCGCCGCGTGGCGGCAGGGCCAGCTTGCCGTCGCTGTCGTCCAGGGCCATGTCGAGCTGGTCGCTCTCGTCACCGCGGCACAGCGTCAAGGTTAGATTGATGAGGCGCGGCGAGACGATGCTGGTGATGTCCTTGTCCTCGATGGTGACGCGGAAGGCGGGAATATGCTCGCTCATTTGAACTTGTCCGCCGCGCTGCCGATGGCGCCGCTGATGCTGCCGCCGATCTTGTCTTTCATGTCGCTGACGACGCCACCGTATTTTGAGGTGATGCCGCCGACCACATTGCCGACCACGCTGCCCACGGCATTCTTGGCCGCGCCGGCAATGCTGCTGGTCATGCCGTCGATGCTGAGCATGTTTTTCAGGTCGCCGATGTCGCCCAGGCCCACCATGGCCAGCACGCCGTCGTCGTCGCGCTTGAGCGCAATCGAGAATTCGACGCGGCGCGCGCCGCCGCTGCCGTCGAGGATGGTGCGGCCTTCCGTCATGCTGGTGATGCGGTACGAGCCGAGAATGCGGCCCGTGCCCTGGATCAGAATCCACGATTTACCGGTGTCCGCCATCATGCGCAGGGCATCGAGCGAATACAGGGAGCCGGTCAGTTCCGGCGCTACCCAGCCCGACAGGGTAATCGTGTCGTCGCCGGGCCCCACGTACTGGTGCGCGTCGCGCAGGCCCACCCGCGCCGTGCTGGCGTGCTTCCATTCCGTTTGTCGCTGCAGCTCGTGATAGGCCAGGGTCGGCAGGCTGAACACGAACATTCCTAAAATCATCATCATGGTGTGCTTCTTTCTTTAATCGTGGTCGCGCAGGGACGAGCGGATGCGTGCCGCCTTCTCGCGGTCGCGCTGTTCCATGGCCGCATACACGGCGCGGGCGATAGCCTGGGGATCGGAACCGGCTTGTGCCTGGATCGTGATTTCGATCTTGTCGCCCTGGATGGTCATGCCAGCGCCGAACCCGCCCTGGGACAGTGGCGCGCGCGTGTCGAAGGCGCTGGCCGGCAAAGCGGTGGCCGTGCCGATGGCGATGCCGGCGCCCAATTGCGTCAGGCGCTGCGCCAGGCCTGATACCTTGGCAATCGGCGCGCCCTCGCTGCGGTCCAGGCCCACGGCCAGGCCCTGCATGGTGTAGTCGCCGAGCTGGGCAAACACGCGGCTCGGGCTGTGGATGCCCAGCTTTTCCTTGAACCAGGCAATGGTGCTGGAACCGGCATTGATGATGGCGTCCTTGACGGCGCCCATGGACCCGGTGATGCCGTTGACCAGGCCACGCAGGATATTGGCGCCGAATTCGGTAAATTGGGCCGGCAGCTTGATGCCGAACCAGCTCATGACGCCCGCGAACGCCTGGTAGAACACGCCGACGGGCGACCAGTTGATAATCAGGGCGCTGATACTGGCCATGCCGCCGGCACAGACAGTGCGCAGGCGCGACCAGATATCGGCGAAGAAGGTGGCGATAGGTTGCCAGGATGCGGTGATGCGCTGCAGGATGCTGGCGCCGAAGTCGGTGAACTTGGCCGGCAGCGCGATGCCGAACCAGCCCAGCACGCCCGCGAAGGCGCGATAGAACAGGCCGAGCGGCGACCAGTTAACGATCAGGGCGCTGATGCCGCCGATGCCGCCGGCAAACGCCGTCTTGACGTGCGACCAGACGCCGGTAAAGAAACCCTTGATCGGCTCCCAATATTTGTAGATCAGGAAGGCGGCGCCGGCGATGACAGTGATGGCGATGCCAATCGGGTTCATCAGGAGCGCGCGGCCCAGCCACAGCACGGCCCGGCCCGCCCACATGAAGGCACCACCCAAGCCTCGCAGGATGGGCGTGAGCACGCCGCCGGTCACGCCCATCTTGGCGAACATGACGTGCAGGATGGCATACGGGCCGATCAGGGCGGCAATGCCCAGCATCAGCGGGCCGAGCACCAGCAGCAGGCCCGCCAGCACGGCAAAGCCGGCGATCATGACCTTGGCCACGGTCGGGTTGCGTTCCATAAAGGCATTCAGGCGTGTAATGGCATTGATGGCCATTTCCAGTCCCTGCGCGTACAGCGGTAGGATTTTTTCGCCCATGGTCAGTTTCAGGTTGGCCAGCCTGGCCGTCGCTTCCAGTTCGGCGCCGCTGGCCTGCTGCTTGCCCAGGTCATAAATCTGCTCGATGTCATACGCGCCTGCGTTCAGCTTGGCGTTCTTGTGCATCTGGATGCGTTGCTTGAACATATCCAGAAACTGATTGCCGGCCGTGCGGGTCGAAAACAGGCTGCCGATGGTGTCCTCAATTTTCTTGGGATCCGTGATGCCTTTCTTTTCCAGTTGTGGCAACAGCACTTGCTCCAGCCACTCAAATTGGCTGCGTCGGAAAATGTCACTGCCAAGCAGGGCGCCAGGGCCAAGCGTAGAGACTTGACCGACTTTATCGTGCTTCACTTTACTGTGGTCACCGATCAGTCCCAAGTTTTCCAGATTGGTCACGGCGCGCTTGGTGGTGCGCCCCTGATACAGGTTCGAATAGCCGGACATCAGGGCTGTGCCGGCGCGGTGGCCGCCGACTTCCTGCACTAGCGGTTCCATCTGGTAATAGAACTGCTTGTCATCCATGATCTTGGCGGCGATACCGCCCGTCTTGATGAAGTTCAGCCATTCCGTCGGCCCCACGCGCCCGCCCGTGGCCGTGATGACCTTTTGCATCATGTTGGCCTGGTCGTGGAATTTCTCCGAACTGGCCGTGCCGCCGCGTTGCTCGATGACTTTGAGCAAGTCCATGAAGATGCGCTCGTTCTCTTCGCCCGACTCGGCGCCGAAGAATGCCTTGTTGGCAAACTTCATCTTGGCCAGGGTGGGCGCGACCATTTCCGCGTGGTGCAAGTCGCCAAAGATCGACATTGCGTCGCGCACCAGTTCCAGGTTCTCGTTCTGGCTGGTGCCGTAGGTCTTCATGTTCTTGGCGAACTTGATCGCCTGCTGGCTGGTTTCCGGCCCCAGGCCCAGGGCATTGACGCGGGCTTTTTCCAGCTGGTAATGCTTCGCCTCGTGCAGCCCCTTGGCGATAGGCATGGCCATGACCGCACCGGCCGCTGTCGCGCCCGCGCCAGCCATGGCCAAGTTGCCCGCCTTGCTGCGCAGCTTGTCGGCATGCTGGGTGGCATTGGTGACGCGCTGCTGCTTGGCGGCGGCATTGGCCAGTTTCTGCTGCTGCAAGGTCATGGTTTTGTTGGTGGCCTCGATCTCGCGGCGCAGGGTGCGCTCGTGGTTGGCCAGGTCTTTGGTGCCGATGCCGGCGCCCGCCAGGCGCTCACGCATGATCTGCAGTTGCTGCGCCTGCTGCTGGCCGGCCGTCTTCAAGGCGCCGGCCGCTTTGACGGCGGCGTTAAATTCTCGCGTCATCGCGCGCGTGGGCGCTTCCGTCTGTTTCATCTTGGTGGCCAGGCTGGCCACCTTCTGCTGCGCTGCTTCCAGCTTGGTGCGGGTGGCGTCCAGGCCGTCGTGCAGCTCGCGGAATTTGCCGATGTTCTTTTGCTGCGCGTTCAGCTCGCGCAAGCGGTCGCTGGTGGCCTTCAAGGCCTTGGCCGTGTCGCTGGAGCCGCCCATGATTTTTTTCAGCGGGCCGGTAATCTTGTCCAGCGCTGCAAATACCACCTGTAATTTCAGATCCCGACCAGCCATCTATTCCGCTCCGCTTCGCTGCCGGGCGCGTTCGCGCCAGGCCATCAGTTCATCAATCGTAAAACCGTCCATCGCCGCCGGCGTCCAGTGAAAGACGCCGGCAATGTCGGCCATGGCGTCTTCTACTTCGCCGGGGATACCGAAAGGCGATCTGCTTTGCTCGCCAAAAAACCGGCAACCTCGGCGCCCACGGCCAGCAGGTCGGCCGGGTCCATGTTGGCGACGTCGTGCGCGGTCAAGGTCGGCTCGGTGATGCGCGGCAGCACGATCTGCAGGGCCGACACGTTCAGGTTGGCCAGCTCGATCAGGGAAATGCCGCGCAGGGCGCCCGCCTTGGGTTTACGCACGGTGAGCGAGGTGATGAAGCTGTCGCCGCGTTTGATCGGCTCGTCCAGTTCGATGACGGCTTGATTGTTGTTTTCGGTGTTCATGGTGTTGTCCTTGTGTTTGGGGCGGTGAATAAAAAGGGGATTACAGGCCGCTGGCCTTGCGGATGGCCGCATTGGTATCGACGCCGCCGATGTTCTCGATGCCGCTCATGAAGTCCAGTTCGATGACGGTGGCGCCGTCGATCATCAGCTTGTAATAGCTGCACGCCATCGTGTATTTATGGGTGGTGTCGTCGCCCATCTTGGCGCCGCCCATGTCGATTTCCTTGTACCGGCCGCGCACGACGACTTCCACGGCGGCGACGTTGCCGTCTTCGTCGTTCTGGTAGGCGCCGGCAAAGCGCAGCATCACGGCACCGTGCGCATGCGCGCCGTACTGCTTCAAGGCTTCGGCGATCAGGCCGCCTGCGCTCCATTCCAGCGACAGCGCCTCGTTGCCGAAGTCCACGGATACCGGACCGCTCATGCCGCCGGCGCGGTATTCTTCCATCTTGCGGCTCAGTTTCGGCAAGGTGATTTCAGGCACCATGCCCATGAACAGCACGCCGTTTTGAAAGACGTTGAATTGCTTGAGTTTGTGGGGCATGCCCATAGTGTTCTCCAGTGGTCAGTTGCGCCCGCGCGTGGCGGGCACGGGGATAGTTAAGCCGCGATGCGCGAGGCGAAGTCGGCCAGGTAGCGGTCGGTGATGCGCTGCTGGAAACGAAGGTTTTCCAATGGCGGCACGGGCGTGTAGTCGTAATCGATGGCCAGCTTGCCCGCCTTGAGCGTGTCCTTGTCGTTGTACTGCTCGTCATACCAGGCGTGGCCGTCGATGATGTAGCCCTGCAATTTCAGGTCGCGGAACTTGGCGTTGATGCTCTCCAGCATGTCGCGCACCAGCGACGGATGCAGGGGCAGGTCGACAAAGGTGAAATGTGCTTCGGCGATGGTGTCGGCCAGCACCTGGGCCGTGCGCGTGTAATTCTCGAAATAAAAGAAGCCGCCCGGCGCCTCGCAGGTGCGCGAACCCCAGAAGCGATAGCCGCCCATGTTAATCAGGGTGGTCACTTCCTTTGCGTTGAGCACGCCGGCGTCGGTGGCCGGGTCTTGCAGGTCGAAAAACACATCCTGGGTCAAGCCGGTCGGGCCATTGACGACCACGTTGGACAGTGTCTTGTGCCAGCCCGTTTCCTCGTCGATCTTGGCGCGCAGCCCCATGGCGTAGGCGACGGCGGAAATGCTCGCTTCCTCGTCGATGGCGGTATCCCAGTTCACAAAATCGGGCCAGATAATCATGACCTCGCGCTGGCCGAACTGGCCGCGATAGGTGGTGGCGGCCACCACGTTGCTGCAGCCATACGCGGAGGCGTACACGAAGCTGCGCAGTTGCTGCGCCACGCTGGCCAGGGCGTTGGTGACGGTCTTGGTGTCCAGGCCCGGCGCGCCCAGGATGCGCGGCTTCACGCCGAGTTTACTTTGCGCGGCCAGCAGGGCTTTCACGCCCAGGTACTTGCCGTCCGGCGAGACGCCCCCCACCACGTTGGTGGTGGTTTCCGCTTCCGTCTCGCCCTGTTCCACGCGCACGACGACGCACAAGGGCTTGGTCTGCGCGGCAATCGCTTCCAGCGCGCGGTACAGGGTGCCGGTCTTGCCGGCCTTGCCCATGGCGGCCAGCACGTTGGTGACGAGCACGGGCGTGTCGAGCGGGAAGGTGGCTGGGTCGGCGTCGTCGGCCGTGGCGATCAGGCCCAGCACGGCCGTGGAGACGGTGCGGATCGGGCGCGAACCCTCGTTGATTTCAATGACGCGCA
>NZ_LRIC01000022.1:0-1086 GCF_001758725.1 Janthinobacterium sp. HH106
TGCTGCGCGAAGGCGGCGACGAGCTTGCGCCATGACCAAAGCCCCAGGCAACCAGCACCGGCCGGCGCGCCCGCCGTGGCCGCCGCCCCTACCTTCAACGCTTCCTGCAAGGCGCCATCATGAAAACATATCTGCTCCAGGCAATTTGCTTCCTGGCGGCCATCGCCCTCTGCACTGCCTGTGCCGCACCACACTCGCAGCAAGGCCCCGGCATGATCGTGACCTTCAGCAACGGCATCAAAGGCAAAAAAGTCTACGTCATACGTGCGAGAACGGCGAACGGTGTATTTTTTCCGACCCCCGGGTCCCTTGGTCCCGACAAGAATCCGATGACAGGCGGCAAGACCATGGGCGCCGCTCCCGATGGCCGCGCACTGCCGCAATGGGTGGAGTTCGAATGGACCGAATGGCCCTATCCAGCACCGCCTCCACCAACAGAGCCAAGCGCCCTACAGGCATGGAACGACCGTGTGGACTTGCTGACCCGGACTTTGCCGCACAAACGTGCCCGCGTCGCCGTCCAGTCGCGCGTGCCGCAAGACGTCATTGACGAAGTACTGGCGTCGAACAGGCAAAGAGCGCCGCGGGCGCTGCCGGACAAGATGCTGTGGGTGTATTTCATCTGGTACGAGACGGGCATCAAACTCCGCTGGAAGCTGAAAAGCAGCTGCTGTGGCTTGTTGCGCGAAGGCGGCGACGAGCTTGCGCCATGACCAAAGCCCCAGACAACCAGCACCGGCCGGCGCGCCCGCCGTGGCCGCCGGCCCTACCTTCAACGCTTCCTGCAAGGCGCCATCATGCAAAAATATCTGCTTCAGACGATCTGCTTCCTGGCGGCCATCGCCCTCTGTGCAGCCTGCTCTGTAACACGGTCACAGGACGGCCCCGGCATGATCGTGACCTTCAGCAACGGCATCAAAGGCAAGAAGGTCGACGTGCTGCGCGCGCGAACGGCGAACGGCGTATTTTTTCCGACCCCTGGCTCCCTGGGACCCGACAAGAATCCCATGACCGGCGGAGCCACCATGGGCGCCGCGCCCGATGGCCGCGAACTGCCGCAATGGGTGGAGTTCGAATGGCAGGTAT
>NZ_LRIC01000023.1:0-22011 GCF_001758725.1 Janthinobacterium sp. HH106
GGCGCTTGGATACGCCGCTGGTGCTGTCGGCTTACGCTGCGCTAAGCCGACCTACACCGGCCTGCGCCGACCGACATCGACCTACGTCGACCTGCGCTTGACTCCGGTACTTCGCCGTTGGGAGAATGCTGGACGAAAAAAAGCAGCGCTGTGCGCTGCCTCTGTTATCTAATACTGTCCCATTCCAGGTCAAAGCGGGCCAGGAATTTCTTGAGCCGGTCCGCATCATTCGGTTTCGCCTTTGCCTCGCGCGAAACGGCATACAGCTTGCGGCCCGCATCGGACAGGCTGTTGGACTGTCGGCACACCTGGATGACTGCCTGCAGTTGCAGCGCATCGAACAGGTCGAGTTGCGCTGCCGCCTGCTCTCCCATCAGCTCTGCCAGGTCCACTTCCGGACGACCGGTTCGCCCATCATGATGCTGCCACATCCGGTTCAGGCGCCTGATCTCTTCGTCGACCACACTATCCGTGATGCGGCCCGCTTCCGACAGCGTGGCAAGGCGCGTGACGGCGGCGGACAGGTCGCGGAAATTCCCCTTCCATGCAGAGGTGGGCAGGCTGGCAAAGCGCATGAAACGCTCGCGCGCCTCCTTGTTGAAGCGCACTCTTTCGCCCGTTTCCGCGCCGTACTGTGCCAGCAGGTAGTCCAGGTTCGGCTCAATATCCTCGGCTCGCTGCGCCAGACCCGGTAATTCGTATGTCCACAGGTTGATGCGCGCATACAGGTCTTCGCGGAAGCGGCCGGCCGCCACCTCCTTGCCCAGGTCGCGGTTGGTGCCGGCGATCAACTGGAAGTCGCTTTGCACCTCCGTATCCGCACCAACAGGAAAGAAGCGTTTTTCTTCGATGGCCTTCAGCAGCATCGCCTGTTCATCGAGTCCCAGCTCGCCGATTTCATCGAGAAACAGCAAGCCTTTGTGCGCGCTGCGCAGCAAGCCTGGACGGTCCGCACCGGCGCCCGTGAATGCCCCCTTGATATGGCCGAACAAGGTTGAGGCTGCGCCATCGCCATGCAGGGTGGCGCAATTGAGGTCGATGAATTTGCCGTCGATCTGGTGGCGTGACTTTTTCAGCTCATACACGCGGCGCGCGAGGAAAGATTTGCCAGCGCCGGTCGGTCCCATCAGCAGCATGGGCGCTTTTGACTTGATGGCGACGCGTTCGATTTCCTCGATCATGCTGTTGAACTTGGCATTGCGCGTGGCGATGCCGGACTTGAGGAAGGCCACGCCTTCGGCCTGCTCGCGCGTAAAACGCTGGGCGATCTGGTCGTAGCGCGACAGATCAAGGTCGATCAGCGCGTAGCTGCCCGGATTGCCGGCGGCCTGCCGCTTCGGTGGCGACGTTTGCACCAGGCGGCCCGGGAAATAGCGGGCTTCCGTCATCAGGAACATGCAAATTTGCGCCACGTGGCTGCCGGTGGTGATGTGGATCCAGTACTCCTCCTTGTCCGGATCGAAGGCGTAGCTGTTGGCGAAATCGTAGAGCGCGCCGTACACGTCCTCAAAATCCCAGGCATCGCTGATGGGCAGTTCATGGGCGACCAGCCTGGTTTCAGGCGAGACGCTGGCGATATCCTGCGACACCTGGCGCACCAGGCTGGCAAACTGCTCGCCGGCGTACAGCAGTTCGAAACGGTCGATGATCTTGTCTTCATGCTGGGTCAGGGCGACGCTGGGGCGCCACTTTTCCCAGCGTGCCGCTCCTCGGCCATTGTCGAGCTGCGTGCCGAGAAAACCGATGACGACGGTGCGTTTTGCTTGCATATCTTGGATAATAATTTATCTAAAAAGATAATTGTATTCGAAATCGTAATCGATGGGATAGTTTCAAGGCAAAGCATGCATGAGAATATTATTCAGAAAAATCAATGACTTACATTTGTTTTTGGAAAAATTATTAAAGCTGGCACGGCGTTTGCAATAGAGGAGATACCAACGAGATAAACGTAGAGAGCAGAGAGGAACGAAAAATGGCCAACGCCCACTTATTCCAGAGCGCACAACAGAGCGCAACCTTGCCAGCGGCGCTGGCGCGCAATGCGGAGGGCGCACCAGCGTATGCACTGACGCCACGGCATCAACTGGCGCAATATGCTGCCACCGGTTGCCTGAACACGACGTTCTATGCCAGCGCCGAAGCGCAGCTGGCGATGGTACTGGAACTGTGCAAGGCGGTCGAACCAGCCTTCATCGCACAAACGGCCGTGTACTGCCGCGAACGGGGCTACATGAAAGACATGCCGGCCTTGCTGGTGGCCGTGCTGGCGGGGCAGGGCGCGGCAGAATTTACGCAGGCCTTCCAGCGCGTGATTAACAACGGCAAGATGCTGCGCAACTTCGTGCAGATCATGCGTTCGGGCGCCGTGGGCCGCAAGTCGCTGGGATCGCGTCCGAAAAAGCTGGTACAGGCATGGTTGAACAACGCATCCGAGCAGGCCTTGCTGGCCGCCGCCGTGGGCAATGCGCCGTCGCTGGCCGACGTGGTGAAGATGGTGCACCCGAAACCGCAGGCAGCGTGGCGGGAGGCATTCTTTGCCTGGCTGATCGGCAAGGAATACCAACGCGATGCCTTGCCGCCGGCACTGGCCGCGTTCGAGGCATACAAGGCCGATCCTTCGCAGTCGATACCGGAGGTGCCGTTCCAGATGCTGACGGCGCTGCCCTTGAGTGCGCAGGATTGGGCGCAGATCGCCCGCCAGGGCAGCTGGCAGATGGTGCGCATGAATCTGAATACCTTTGCCCGCCATGGCGTGTACGCGATCGATGGCATGCCGGAACTGATCGCCGCCAAGCTGCGCGATCCCGAGGCGATTGACCGCGCGCGGGTCTTTCCCTATCAGCTGATGTCGGCGTACATGGCCGCTGGCGACAAGGTGCCGCGCATCGTGCACGCGGCGCTGGAGCAGGCGCTGGAAATATCGCTGGTGAACGTGCCGCGGATCGCCGGCAAGGTGGTGGTGTGTCCTGACGTTTCCGGCTCGATGGCCTCGCCCGTCAGCGGTTTTCGCGGCAGCGCCACCTCGAACGTGCGCTGCATCGACGTGGCGGCTCTGGTGGCGGCAGCCATGCTGCGCAAGAATCCGGACGCCATGGTGCTGCCGTTCGAGCACAACGTGGTGCAGTGCGCACTTGGCGCCGATGACAGCGTAATGGCGAATGCGGCCAGGCTGGCGGCCATCGGCGGTGGCGGCACCAATTGCAGCGCACCCCTGCTGCGCATGAACGGCAGGAAGGAGCTGGCCGACCTGGTGATCTATGTGTCTGATAACGAATCGTGGATCGACGCGAAGCGCAGCGGCGCCACGGCGACGATGGGACAGTGGACGGTTTTCAAGCAGCGCAATCCGCAGGCAAAGCTGGTGTGCATCGATATTTCGCCGCATGCTACGACACAGGCGATGGAGCGCGAGGATATCCTGAATATCGGCGGTTTTTCCGACGACGTCTTCAAGATCATCGCCGCCTTTGCCGCCGGTCAGCTAGACCCGGCCCACTGGGTGGGAGAAATCGCCGCCATCGATGTCGCGGCACCAGCTTGTTGAAGTAAGGCGCACGAATGCGGACAAGACTACATGAGAGACGTCCTGTCCAGGTTTGTCATGCGCCGCAGTACCCCGAATGCCGACAGGATTACATCGATCAGCCGCGTCAAACCGGCCTGCCAGACGCAGTGCGCCTGGCAGAAAATCCTGTCCCCCTTGTCGGGTTGTCGTACTGATGAATGCCGGTGGAACTACATCCAGAGCCGATGCGTCGGCAATGTTTTACCAATCCTTGTCATCACCCCCTATACAATAGAAGAAGAGCATAGCGATGAAAAACGAAGAATACGAAGTTCTGCATACCGAAGGCAGCCGTCCCGTGAAAATGTGGACGCGTGGCGTGCCTGTCGAAGAAGCGGCCAAAAAACAATTGCGCAACACGGCGACCCTGCCGTTCATCTACAAGCATATCGCCGTCATGCCCGACGTCCACCTGGGTAAAGGATCGACCATCGGCAGCGTGATCCCCACCCTGGGCGCCGTGATTCCGGCAGCCGTGGGCGTCGATATCGGTTGCGGCATGATGGCGGCGAAAACCACGCTGACGGCAAATGATTTGCCCGATAACCTGGGGCCGCTGCGCAGCGCCATCGAGCGCGCCATTCCGCACGGGATGTCGCCGAAGACGCGCGGTCACCGCGGCCGCGACGAGGGTTCCTGGCAGACGCCGCCCTCGGTGGTCGATGCCGCGTGGCTGCAGCTGAAGGATGAATTCGACGCCATCTGCCTGAAAACGCCCAAGCTGCAGAACACGAATAACTATCGTCACCTGGGAACTTTGGGCAGCGGTAACCACTTCGTCGAAGTCTGTCTCGATGAACAGGGTTCTGTATGGTTCATGCTGCATTCCGGTTCGCGCGGCGTGGGCAATGCCATCGGCACGCATTTCATCGAACTGGCCAAGCAGGATATGCGTACCCACTTCATCAACCTGCCCGACCAGGACCTGGCCTATCTGGCCGAAGGCACGCAGCATTACGACGATTACGTGGAAGCGGTGGGCTGGGCCCAGCGTTTCGCGCGCAACAACCGCGAAGTGATGATGCAAAACCTGATCGCGGCCGTGCGCACGGTCATCCATAAGCCGTTCCAGACGCATGTGGAAGCCGTCAACTGCCACCATAACTATGTGCAGAAGGAGCACCACTTCGGCAAGGACGTGCTGGTCACGCGCAAGGGCGCCGTCTCGGCCCGCGCCGGAGAATTGGGGATCATTCCCGGCTCCATGGGCGCCAAGAGTTTTATCGTGCGCGGCAAGGGTAATGCGGACAGTTTCCATAGCTGCAGCCACGGCGCGGGCCGCACGATGAGCCGCACGGAAGCGAAGCGGCGCTTCAACCTGGCCGACCAGATCCGCGCCACGCAAGGCGTGGAATGCCGCAAGGATGAAAACGTGATCGATGAAATTCCAATGGCCTACAAGGATATCGATGCGGTGATGCTGGCGCAGCGCGAACTGGTCGACGTCGTGCATATCCTGAAGCAGGTCGTTTGCGTCAAAGGTTAATAAAGAGAAAGTACAGATGATAGAAATTGATGGAGCGCAAGGTGAAGGCGGCGGACAGATTTTGCGCTCGGCGCTGAGCCTGTCGATGATCACGGGGCAGCCGTTCCGGCTGACGAATATCCGCGCGGGGCGGGAAAAGCCCGGCTTGCTGCGCCAGCATTTGCTGGCCGTGCAGGCAGCGACCGCGATTTGCGGGGCGCGCACGACGCCGGTGGCGCTGCGCGCAGCCAGCCTGGAATTCGTGCCTGGCCCCATAGGCGGCGGCGATTACCGCTTTGCCATCGGCAGTGCCGGCAGCTGCACCCTGGTGTTGCAAACCCTGCTGCCGGCCCTGCTGCATGCGGATGGGCCGTCTACCGTGCGCATCAGCGGCGGCACGCACAATGCCATGGCGCCGCCCGTGCATTTTTTGCAGCGCGCGTATGGCCGCATCCTGGAACAGATGGGCGCCGACGTCGATATCACGCTGCAACGCTACGGCTTTCATCCCGCAGGTGGTGGTGAGGTGCTGGCCACCGTGCAACCGTGCCAGCGCTTGCGGCCCATTTCACTGCTGCAGCGCGGCGAGCGGAAGGCCGGGTATGCGGAAAGCGTGGTGGCGGGCGTGCATGTGAACGTGGCGCAGCGTGAGCTCGAGCGTATCGCCGACGGCATGGGCTGGAGCGGCAAGCAGCTGCGCCTCGTCGGCTTGCCGGCGGAGCAGGGACCGGGCAATGTCCTGTTGCTGACATTGGAACATGAGCACGTCACGGAAGTATTTACGTCGTTCGGCGAAAAATCCTTGCTGGCCGAATCCGTGGCCAAGCGCTTGTTGAACGAGGTGCGCGACTATCTCAAGTCGGACGCGGCCGTGGGCGAGCACCTGGCGGACCAGCTCTTGCTGCCCATGGCGCTGGCCGGCGGCGGTAGCTTCAGTTGCAGCAAGGTGTCGCAGCATGCGTTGACGAATGCGGAAGTGATTGCCCGCTTCTTGCCCGTGCGTATCACTTTCGAGCAGCAGGCGCGGGGCAGCATCTGCACGGTGGCCGCCGCCTGACGCGCGCGGTGACACAATCGCTGTTGCAGCTGTTCCAAATTGATACATGGGTGGCCCGATGTGGGGCATATACGCATGGCATGGCATTTGCTCTTCTTGAGATATTCACTAAAAAAACCAAGGAGACCAGCATGACCTATTCCATCCGTACCCTGCTCGGCGTGGCCGCCGCCGGCGCCGTTGCCCTCACCTCCCTGCTGACCTTGCCGCATGCCTATGCGCACGGCAATGTCACGCCGCAAGGCGTCGACACCACGGGCTTGCCCAAGGTGGGCGACAAGTGGCTCGAGCAAAACCCGTATCGCGGCAACAAGCTGGCCCTGACGGTGGGCACCTCGGCCTATAACCAGAATTGCGCGCGCTGCCACGGCATCGAAGCCATTTCGGGCGGCATCGCGCCGGACTTGCGCCAGCTGGACCGTGATTGCTTCGGTATCAAGAATGAGACAAAGAAACAGGCGTGTTACAAGGAAACGGATAATTATTTCCTGGCGACCATCCGTCACGGTAAAGTGCGTAATGGCGCCGTGTACATGCCGCCGTTCGAGGGCGTATTCAACCAGGAAGCGATGTGGGCCATCAAGACCTACCTGGAAACCCGCCGCGAGTCTAATTAGGTCGAACTGATAACGAAGGAGTTCCATGCGTTCATTTCAACTCCGTGGCGCGCGCGCGATGCTCTCGCTCGCTTGCATGGCCATGTGCGCAGCCGCGCCGGCGCGCGCCGATTGGCAGAAAGTGCAGCAGTCGGGCAGCCTGAAAGTGGCTGTGTATAACGAGTTCGCGCCGTTTTCCGACAAAGGCGCGGGCATCGATATCGACATCGCCGAAGCGCTGGCGAAAAAGCTGGGGCTGAAACTGAGCTTGCTGCCCTTTCCCGCCGGCGAAAACCTCAACGACGACTTGCGCAATATGGTGTGGAAGGGACATTACCTCGGCTATGGTCCCGCCGACGTAATGCTGCACGTGCCGGTCGACAAGAAATTGATGGCGGATAACGACAAGGTCGAGATCTTCGCGCCGTACTACGTGGAAACCGTGCGCCTGGCGCGCAGCGCGCAAGCCGTGCCGCAATTCGATGGCGTCGCCAGCCTCGCAGGCAAGCGTATCGGCGTGGAAAAGGTCTCGATTGCGGCCATGCTGATGCTGGGCGAGGACAGTGGCAGATACCGCGACGACGTGCGTATCTTCGATACGGCCGCCGAAGCCTTGCAGCAATTGCAGGCCGGCCAGCTCGACGCCGTGTTGGCCAACCGGTCGGAAATCGAATCGGTGCTGAAAAGCGATCCCGCTTTCCCCTTGAGCGAAGTGGCTTTCGCCCGCTTGCCGCGTGCCGGCTGGGCCGTGGGCCTGGCCGTCAGCAAGCAACAGCTCGACGTGGCCAAGTTACTGCAGGCGGCCATGAACGAGATGGCGGCCAGCGGTGAATTGAAAACCATCTTTGAGAAGTATGGCGTGAAGGAAGCGCGGCCGTAGCAGACTATGCTGAATGGTAAAAGCCCGCGCTTCGGAAGAGGCGCGGGCTTTTTCATGAGAACGCCTGAAAAATGTTCAGGGCAAGGCGCATTGCCGCAGGCAGTACGAATAGTACGACAAGGCAATGCAACGCCGCCATGGACTTTTTCTCAGGTGTTCTTAAAAGGAGTATTGGGCGCTCACACCTAACAACCAGTTACGGCCTGGCGCCGCTTCATAGTAGCGCTTGTTGCTGTCGCCGACGATGACGGAGCCCACGTAGGTCTTGTCGAAAAGATTGTTCAGGCGGGCAAACTCCTTGAAGCGCCAATTCCCTACGTTTTGTTTGGCGTTGAAGCGCGCATTGAACACCGTGTAGCCGGGCGCCGGTTTTTCGCTGTTGCTGTCTTCCGCGTAGACCTGGTTGCTGGCCACGCTTTCCACTGCCGCGCCGAAACGGTCCAGCGTGTCTTTCCAGGCCAGTTCCGCAAACAGGTTTGCGCTGGGCACGCCCGGCAAGCGGCTGCCTTCGCGTACGCTGCCGAACGCCTGGTCATACACGGCGTGCAGGCTGGTCAGCGCCACTTTTGTCGTGAAACCGTACGGCAAGCTGGAGTCGAGCGACACTTCCATGCCCTGGCGCAAGGTCTTGCCCGCATTGCGGTAGCTGGTGCGCCCGCCGCTGGAACTGTCGACCACCAGTTCATCGTTGGTCTTGATCTGGAACACGGCCGCGTTCACATGCGTGTTGTGATTGATCCTGGCCTTGATACCCGCTTCCAGGTTGGTGCTGGTGGCCGGTTTCAGCTGGTAATTGAAGCCGCCGCCCGTGCCCGAGTAAAACAGTTCGTTCAGGGTGGGTGCTTCGAAACCGCGCGCGGCGCTGGCGTACACGTTGACGTTGGGCGTCAGTTTATACAGCAGGCCCAGCACCGGCGTCGTGTGGCTGAATTCCAGGCTGCCGCTGTCGTCGCCATTGCCGAGGAAGCGGTCGTTGACCGACACTTTCATCTTGCTGTAGCGCACACCTGCGCTGAGCAGCCATGGCCCGCTCTGCCATTCTGCCTGGATATACGGATCGAGGCTGGAGACGACATCCTGCTCGTCGCGGCGCAGCTTGCCCTTCACGCCAAACGTGTTGCCGATGTAATTTTCATAACCGGTGCGGTCATCGCTGGAGCGGCCATAGTCGATGCCGATGGTGGTGCTCAGCTTGCCGCCTGCCAGCTGGTTCACGTGCAGCCAGTTGGTGTCGATGCCGTAGAACTCACGCTGGAAGTCGACCACGCCGCCCGAATGGCTGGCTGGCGCCTGGAAACCCTTGGTAAAAGCCTGGTACTGGATCACGTCGCGGTTGCCGCCGTAGGCCGTCACGTGCAGGCGGTCTTCGCCAAACGATTGTTCATAGGTAGCGCCGATTTGCTGATGGTCGATGCTCTTGCGCGTGTTGTAGCGTTCGGCCAGGGTGCGCTTCGGGTTTTGCGTGTCCGTCGCATCGATTTCGCCGGCGCGCGGATCGCGGGCAAACGTGGCCCAGGTGACGCCCAGCGGATCTTGCGTGTTGCCCTGATGCAGGCTGTTGGCGACGATGGTCAGCTTGCTGTCTACCGTCGGCTTGATGGTGATCTTGCCGAACGCCTGTTCGCGCGTGGCGGCGCTGTGGTCGCGGAAACCGTCCGTGCGGAAGCGCGAACCGTCGAGCACGTAGCCGATGCCGCCTGCCTGGCCTTGTGCCGTCAAGTCCACCTTGCTGGTGCCGAAGCTGCCGCCCGTTACGTTCAGTTCGACGGATGGGGGATTTTGCCCATCCCTGGAGAACAGCTGGATCACGCCGCCCGAGTGGTTGCCATAGATGGCCGAGAACGGTCCGCGCAGCACTTCGATGCGCTCGGCCGTATCGAGGTTGAAGGTGGCGGCCTGGCCTTGCCCGTCGGGCATGCTGGCGGGAATGCCATCGCTGATCAGCTTGACGCCGCGCACGCCGAAGGCCGAGCGTGCGCCGAAGCCGCGCGACGAGATCTGCAAGTCCTGCGCGTAGTTCTGGCGGTTCTGCACGACCAGGCCCGGCACGGCGGCCAGCGCTTCCGAGGCATTGACGCGGATTTGACCCTCCTGGATGCGGGCGCTGTCGACGACGTCGATCGAGGCCGGCACTTCCTGGCTGGGGTGGGCGATGCGGCTGCCGCTGACGACCACCGTATCCATGAGTTGCCCGGCGGCCAAGTCAGCGGACTCGGCGGCGAAAACGTGGGGGGCCAGGGTGGCGCTGCCGGCGACAAACAGGCTGGCGATGGTGTTCAGGCGGAAACGATGCTGCATGCGGATTCTCCAATGTGAATAAAAGCCTGCTTGGTCGCGTGCGCGGCGCAGGTCTGCATAGTTGTATCAAGCAATATGCCTGCCATGTCTCCATTGGTGGGCGGAAATTATACGCGTGTCAGTGGCACGGCGTTTGCATGCAGCAATTATCAGATGCGCCGCTAGCGTGCGCTTTTCCTGTGTTTTGCCATTGAAAAGGTGATTATGCCCAACTTCTTCTCGCGCTTTCTCCAGGTGTGCTGGCTGCTGCCCGCGCTCGCCAGCACCGCCGTCCAGGCCGCTCCATTTGCCTATGTCCCCAATGAAAAATCGGGCACCGTGAGCGTGATCGACACGGCGACCGACCAGGTCGTGCGCCAGATCGCGGCCGGCAAGCGGCCGCGCGGCATCGCCGCCGACCCCAGCGGACGGCAATTGTTTGTCACGGATGCGGCCAGCAGCGCCTTGCTGCTGATCGATAACGTGACCGGCGTGCCCGTGCGCAGCGTAGCGCTGGGTAAGTCGCCCGAAGGCGTCAGCGCCTCCCGGGACGGCAGTCACGTGGCCGTGGCCGTCGAGGAAAACAATAGCGTGGCCTTGCTCGATGGCCACACTGGCGTCTTGCTTGCCGATATCAAGGTGCAGGGACGCAACCCGGAACATGCCGTGTTCAGCCCCGATGGGCGCTGGCTGCTGGTCAGTGCGGAAGAGGCCGAGCAAGTCGACGTCATTGATGTGGCGCAACGCCGCCAGGTGGCTTCCATCGCCGTGGGACTGCGTCCGCGCGGCATCGGTTTCAGTCCGGACTCGGGCCGCGCCTATGTGGCGTGCGAACTGGTCAATGCCGTCTATGTGATCGACATGGCCGCGCGCAAGGCCGTCGCAACCATTCCCGCCGGCAAGAATGCGAATGGCATCGCCGTCCATCCCGGCGGCAGGCAGGTATATGTCTCGAACGGTATCGACGGCACGGTAATGGTGATCGATACGGCCAGCAACCAGGTGACGGCCACCATTCCAGTCGGCAAGCGTCCGTGGAACATGGCCATCACGCCCGACGGCGCCAAGCTGTACGTGGCCAATGGCCGCTCGAACAGCGTTTCCGTCATCGACACGGCCAGCGCGCGCAAGCTGGCCGATATTGCCGTCGGTGAATTGCCGTGGGGCGTGGTGATTCGGTAGTGGTACAGGGCAGGTGTTCCAGTCTGGTACACCTGTTCCATTGTGCAGCGGCGATGGGGCGCTACGGCAGCAATTGAACCCGCCGATATCGCCACCAGGCCCTTGCAACAGAGGTAAAACCCGCTAAGTTGGGTAGGGGGATGGCGAGCTGGCACGGCATTTGCGGAAGACTCGGTGTACTCACCCCATCTGTACCAGGACGTTTGATTTTAATTAAGTAACTCCATTCTAATTAACCCGATAGAGGACGACATGAATCTCGCAGACATCAGCAAACTGGGCGTAGCCAATCCCTTCAAACAACGCTATGACAATTACATCGGCGGCAAATTCGTTGCACCAGTAAAAGGTGAATACTTTCCTAACATTACGCCGATCACGGGCTTGCCGTTTTGCGAAATCGCCCGTTCCACGACGGAAGACGTCGAGCTGGCGCTGGATGCCGCGCATGCCGCCAAGGAGGCCTGGGGCAAGACTTCGCCCGCCGAGCGCGCCAACATCCTGAACCGCATCGCCGACCGCATCGAACAGAACCTGAGCTTGATCGCGACGGCGGAAACGATCGATAACGGCAAGCCGATCCGCGAAACGATGAACGCGGACATTCCGCTGGCCATCGACCATTTCCGTTACTTCGCCGGTTGCATCCGCGCGCAGGAAGGTTCCGTCGCGCAAATCGATGCGGAAACCTATGCCTACCACTACCACGAGCCGCTGGGTGTCGTGGGCCAGATCATTCCGTGGAATTTCCCGATTCTGATGGCCGTGTGGAAACTGGCGCCAGCCCTGGCCGCCGGCAATTGCGTCGTCCTGAAACCGGCCGAGCAGACCCCCGCTTCCATCATGGTGTTGATCGAGCTGATCGGCGACCTGCTGCCACCGGGCGTGTTGAACATCATCAACGGTTTCGGCCTGGAAGCGGGCAAGCCGCTGGCCTCGAGCAAGCGCATCGCCAAGATCGCCTTCACGGGCGAAACGGGCACGGGCCGCCTGATCATGGGCTACGCGGCGCAAAACCTGATTCCCGTCACCCTGGAGCTGGGCGGCAAATCGCCGAACATCTTCTTTGAAGACGTGATGGATGCGGACGACGAGTATTTCGACAAGTGCCTGGAAGGCTTTGCGATGTTCGCGCTGAATCAAGGCGAGGTGTGCACCTGCCCATCGCGCGTGCTGATCCAGGAATCGATCTACGAGAAATTCATCGAACGGGCCCTGAAGCGCGTGGCCGCCATCAAGCAGGGCAATCCGCTCGATTCTTCCACCATGATCGGCGCCCAAGCGTCGCAGGAGCAGCTGGAAAAAATCCTGTCCTACCTCGACATCGGCCGCCAGGAAGGCGCCGAAGTGCTGGCTGGCGGCGAGCGCAACACGCAGGCGGGCGACCTGGAAGGCGGCTATTACGTGCGTCCGACCGTGTTCAAGGGGCACAACAAGATGCGCATCTTCCAGGAAGAAATTTTTGGACCGGTCGTGTCCGTGACCACCTTCAAGGATGAAGCTGAAGCGCTGGCGATTGCCAACGATACCTTGTACGGCTTGGGCGCCGGCTTGTGGACGCGTGACGGTTCGCGCGCCTTCCGCATGGGCCGCGCCATCCAGGCGGGCCGCGTGTGGACCAATTGCTACCACCTGTATCCGGCCCACGCCGCGTTCGGCGGCTACAAGCAATCGGGTATCGGCCGCGAAAACCACAAGATGATGCTCGACCACTACCAGCAAACGAAGAACTTGCTGGTGAGCTATAGCCCGAAAGCGCTGGGCTTCTTCTAAACCGGCAACAGGCGCCGCGCCCGTAGTCCAGGCGCGGCGCGCAGAAAGGGATGCCATGAGTGCAGCAATTGCCAGGGTGGTCGCCACCGATGCGGCGCTGGAAATGATGGACAAGTTGCGCCAGCGTCACGGCCCGCTGATGTTTTTCCAGTCGGGCGGCTGCTGCGACGGCAGTGCGCCCATGTGCTACGCGCTGGGCGAGTTCGATGTCAGCGATACCGACATTTATCTCGGCAATTTGAATGGCGCACCGTTCTACATGGGACTCGAGCAATTCGAGTACTGGGAGCATACCCAGTTGATTATCGATGTGGTCGATGGCAATGGCGGCATGTTTTCACTCGACAACGGCACGGGCAAGCGCTTTTTGACGCGCTCGCGCCTGTTCACCGATGAAGAGTGCGCCTTGTTGCATGCCCAGCCGCATGAACACCGCAAGACTTGATACACACACATACTAATAAAACAGAGGGAGATGATTGTGCAGAAAAACATCATGGGGATACTCATCGGTTTGGGCTTGGCATCGCTGGCCCAGGCGGCCGACGTGGGCAATGTCACCACCGCCATGCTCGACAGCACGGCGAAGAATCCGTCCAGCGTGCTGTCGTTCGGCATGGGCACGCAGGGCCAGCGCTATTCGCCGTTGACGCAGATCAATGACAACACCGTGGCCAAGCTGGTGCCGGCCTGGTCGTTCTCGTTTGGCGGCGAAAAACAGCGGGGCCAGGAATCGCAGCCGTTGATTCATAACGGCAAGATGTTCGTCACGGCATCGTATTCGCGCATCTTTGCCGTCGACCTGAAAACGGGCGCCAAGCTGTGGAAATATGAGCATCGCTTGCCGGACGGCATCATGCCCTGCTGCGACGTGGTCAACCGCGGCGCCGCCCTGTACGGCAACCTGGTGATCTTCGGCACGCTGGACGCCTACCTGGTGGCGCTGGACCAGAATACGGGCAAGATCGTCTGGAAGGAGAAAGTCGACGACTATGCGGCCGGTTACTCGATGACGGCGGCGCCGCTGATCGCCGAAGGTTTGCTGCTGACGGGCGTGTCGGGCGGCGAATTCGGCATCGTCGGCCGGGTCGAGGCGCGCAACCCGATGACGGGCGACCTCGTGTGGAGCCGTCCGACGGTGGAGGGCCATATGGGCCACCGCTACGACAAGGACGGCAAGGCCATCGATAACGGCGTGTCCGGTACCGTGAACAAGACCTGGCCGGGCGACCTGTGGAAAACGGGCGGCGCCTCGACGTGGATGGGCGGCACCTACGATCCGCAGACCAAGCTCGCTTACTTTGGCACCGGCAACCCGGCGCCGTGGAACAGCCACTTGCGTCCCGGCGACAATCTGTACTCGTCGTCCACCGTGGCGCTGGACGTGAAAACGGGGCAGATCAAGTGGGCGTATCAAAACACGCCAAACGATGCCTGGGATTTCGACGGCGCCAACGAGTTCGTCACCTTCGACATGGATGGCAAACGCTATGGCGGCAAGGCCGACCGGAACGGTTTCTTCTACGTCATCGATGCGGCCAACGGCAAGCTGCAGAATGCCTTTCCGTTCGTCAAGAAAATCACCTGGGCCAGCAGCATCGACCTGAAGACGGGCCGGCCGAACTATATCGCCGCCGGCCGCCCTGGCGACCCGACCAAGGGAGAAGAAGGCAAGAAGGGCACGACCGTGTTTGCCGCGCCGGCTTTCCTGGGGGCAAAAAACCAGATGCCGATGGCGTACTCGCCGCAAACCAAGCTGTTCTACGTTCCCGCGAACGAATGGGGCATGGACATCTGGAACGAGCCGATCAGCTACAAGAAGGGCGGCGCCTTCCTCGGCGCCGGCTTTACCATCAAGCCCTTGTTTGAAGACTACATCGGCGCCATGCGCGCCATCGATCCGAAGACGGGCAAGATCGTCTGGGAAATCAAGAACAACGCGCCGCTGTGGGGCGGCGTGATGAGCACGGCCGGTAATCTGGTGTTCTACGGCACGCCGGAAGGCTTCCTGAAAGCCGTCGACGCGAAGACGGGCAAGGAACTGTGGAAATTCCAGACGGGTTCCGGCGTCGTGGCGCCGCCCGTCACCTGGCAGGATGGCGACACGCAATACGTGGCCGTCGTCTCTGGCTGGGGCGGCGCCGTGCCGCTGTGGGGCGGCGAGGTGGCGAAGAAGGTCAACTTCCTGGAACAGGGCGGTTCCGTGTGGGTCTTCAAGCTGGCGTCGAAGTAACGGGGTGAAGCGCCCGGGCCACACGGATGGGTGTCTCCCTGTCCGCCGGGTGCTTTCTTTTTGCTGACGGCCCAGGCCGTCAGTTTTTTGTTTACGCAGGCGTTCGATCAATGTGCCGGCGGTCAAAAAAGGAACACCGTGCGGGGTGATTGATCCGCTGCTGCACACGTCAAACACATCATTTCTCTTTCTCCCTGTGAGCCGTGCTGGGCACGCTTATTGCCAAAGCTTGAGGTACATCAATCACTGATGTGCACACTAAAAACAGAGAAGAAAGAGGAGACGCAATGAACACATTGAGCAAGCTGGGGAGCGTGGGTGTCATGACAATCGCAGCGGTGGGGCAGGCGCAAGCCGTCGATATCAAGGCGGGCGACTGGACCGTGTCGGTAGGCGGCATCGTCAACGCCTATTACACGCAAGTGTCGTGTTCGGGCGATGCCGTGGGCGGGCTGGCGCTGGGAGGCCAGGTGCTCGGTTGCGGCGGCGAAAAGGACCGCACCACCATCGGCAACGGCCTGCTGCCGAATGGCTTGATCACCTCGGCAAGCTCGCGCCTGGGCGAGTACGACGTGAAAGCCTTGATCGGTATCTACAACTCGACGGCCACGGACAGCGCCATCAGCCAGAACAGCGTGGTCGACGTGCGCCAGGCCTTCTTTACGTTCGGCAATGCGGAAATGGGCACCTTCAAGCTGGGCCGCGACTACGGCATCTTCGGCGCGAATGCGATCCTGTCCGACATGACCTTGCTGGGCTCGGGCGCGCCCGTGCAGGCGACACAGCGGGGCCGCGTCACGCTGGGCCATATCGGCGCCGGCTATACCTATCTGGGCAACTATGGCCAGATCATGTACAGCACGCCGAAGTCCAGCGGATTTGGCGCCGACGTGGCGCTGGTCAGCCCCGTATCGGATACGCCCATCGTGGCAGGCTCGACCTATTCATCGAAGTCCAGTCCGCAAGTGCAGACGCAGCTGACGTATGCGCAGGAAGGCTTGAAAGCGTGGCTCGGCGTGAAGTCGCAAAAATTCACCTCGAAAACGCCTGGCGTCGATGACCTGACCATGCGCGGCGTGGAAGTGGGCGGCTCCTACCAGATGGGCCCGGCCGGCGTATTGGTCAACTTCCAGGGCGGCAAGGGACTCGGCATCTTGTCCGATGCGGACCAGGGCGATACCAAATCGAAGAACTGGCTGCTGCAAGGCACGTATAAAACGACGGACAAGCTGAAGCTGGGCTTGTCCTACGGCATCAGCAAGAACGACGACAACACGGCCGGCACGGGCGGTTTGAAGTCGAACGCCAACCTGACCCTCGGTGCGTATTACTCGCTCAACAGTGCGATCACCCTCGTGGGGGAGCTGGGCCAGACGCGCTCGAAAGGCTTTACGGGCGGCGAAGCGAAGATGAATGGCGGATCCCTGGGCGGCATTATTTTCTTCTAACCAATGAATGCGGCGCCGGAAGCTGCGGCGCCGCACGGAGTGCAATGCATGCGGATAATGCGGTTATTCATCGGATGCTGGCTATTCCTGTTTATCCTGGGACAGGCGTGGGCCGGCGTACTCACCAAGGCCGAGCTGGCGCGGCGCTTCCCTGCACCGCTCGTCGTCGGCGACAAGGAAGCCGACTTGCCCGTCTGGCCCCTGTTCAAGCAAAACGCCACGGCAACGGAACTGGTCGGCTATGTCTTCGAGTCGGTGGACCTGGCGCCGATTCCCGGCTTTTCCGGCGTTCCCGTCAATTTATTGATCGCCATCAATCCGCAGGGTAGTTTTCTCGACGTGGCCGTGCTGTCGCAGCACGAACCCGTGTTTCTCGATGGCCTAGGTGAAGCGCCGCTGTTCCAGTTCGTCAAACAGTACCAGGGCCTGTCGTTGAAACAGAATATCGCCATCGATGCCAGGAAGAAGCGCGCCGCCGATGCCACGCACGCTGATATCGACGGCGTGTCGAAGGCGACGGCTTCCGTGCGCATCATCAACCAGAGCGTGCTGGCCTCGGCCTTGAAAGTGTCGCGCAAGAAACTCGGCTTCGCGCAGGGGCGCGATCCGGACCAGATCGCCCGCATCCGCATGGACGTGTTCGAGAAACTCAGCGTGGCAAAGATGCTTGAGCAGGGCTTGATCCAGCATGTGCGCCTGAGCAACAAGGACGTCGAAACCCTGTTTGCGGGCAGTCCCGGCGCGGGACTTGATGCGGAAGCGACGCGCGCGCCGGACGGCCTGTTCGTCGACCTGTATCTGGCCTATGTCTCCGTGCCCACGGTGGGACGCAATCTGTTGACGGAACGCAGCTGGAACAAGCTGCGCAACCGGCTCGACGAGGGCGACCATGCCATCCTCGTCATGTCGCGCGGGCGCTACAGCGTGCTGGGCGACGATTTCGTGCGCGGCACCGTGCCGGACCGGTTGTTGCTGAAGCAGGATGGCTTGCCCATCGACATGCGCGACCTGGACTTGGAATTGAGCCTGTCCGATGCGGGACCGTTACCGACTGAAAATATCGCCGTATTGCGCGTCATCAGCCAGGCGGGGCTTGATGCGGCCAGCCCGCTGGCATTTGCTCTCCCCATCACGCGCAGCAAGGGCATCGTGTATGCGGAGCGCATCGCGCGCAACGTCGATTTCAGCTACCGTCTGCCGGCCGGGTTTTATACAGCGCCGCAAGGCGACGATGCCAGCTGGCGCGGCACGTGGAAGGGGCGCCAGACTGAGCTGTTGATCTTGCTGGCCGGGCTGGCGCTGCTGGCCGGCGCCTTGGCCTGGCAGAAACGCCTGGTGCGTAATGGCCGGCAATTTGCATGGTTCCGCCGCCTGTTCCTGCTGTTTACCATCGGCTTCATCGGCTATTACGCCCAGGGGCAATTGTCGATCGTCAACATCACAGGGCTGATCCAGGCGCTGCTGGCGGGGCGCAGCCTGGGCTTTTTCCTGTTCGATCCGATGACGGTGATTCTCTGGGCTTTCGTTCTGCTCAGCCTGTTCATTTGGGGCCGCGGCACGTTTTGCGGCTGGCTGTGTCCGTTTGGCGCCCTGCAGGAATTCACGGGCAAGCTGGGCCAGTGGCTGCGCTTGCCGCAGTGGAAGATCAAGCCGCGCCTCGATGGGCGCTTGAAATGGATCAAGTATGGCTTGCTGGCGGCCATTCTGGCCAGCAGCATGTTTTCCAGCCAGATCACGGACAAGCTGGTGGAACTGGAACCGTTCAAGACGGCCATTACCCTGAACTTCGTGCGCGCCTGGCCCTTCGTCGCGTATGCCGTGGGCTTGCTGCTGCTCAGCAGTGTTTCCTATAAATTCTTTTGCCGCTACCTGTGTCCGTTTGGCGCGGCGCTGGCGTTGCTGGGACGCTTTCGCCTGTTCAACTGGATTCCGCGCCGCAAGGAATGCGGCACGCCATGCCAGACTTGCCGCCACCGTTGCGAGCACCACGCCATCGCGCCGAGCGGAAAAGTCGATTACGGCGAGTGTTTTCAATGCATGGATTGCGTGGTGATCTATGCCAGCGATGAAAAATGCGCACCCTTGATGCTGGAAATCAAGCGCGCCCGTACCATTCCCATCGTCCGGGCCACGGCAGAGGAGAGCAGCAATGCAGCGTAGAACCTTTATTTCCGCAGCGATTTGCAGCGTGGCCGGCATGGCGGGCGTGATCTTGCCTGGCAGTATGGCGCGCGGCACGGCTACGGCATCCGGCGTGCGCCCTTATCAAGGTGCCGCCCTGGCGTTTGGCACGACGGTCGCCGTCACCGTGTTGCATCACGACCAGCGCCAGGCCGAACTGGCCATCGAAGACGCCTTGCATGCGGCCAGGAGTGTCGACCGCCTGATGAGCATTTACAGTCCTGCCAGCCAAGTCTTCCAGCTGAACCGCGATGGCCGCCTGGCCCGGCCGAATGCCCATCTGCTGACGGTGCTGGCGCAGGCGCGAGCCTTGTCGCAATGGAGCGACGGGGCGTTTGATATCACCGTGCAACCGTTATGGCAGCTGTTTCGCGCGGCGGCAGATCAGACAAGTTTGCCGGCGGAAGCATTGCGCCGCGAAGCGCAGGCGCGGGTAGGCTGGCGGCAACTGGCGTGGGATCGCCGCGAAGTGCGTTTTCTTCAGCCCGGCATGGCGCTGACCCTGAATGGGCTGGCGCAAGGTTACGCGGCCGACATGGCACTGGCGGCCGTGAAGGCGCGCGGCGTGCGGCACGCGCTGCTCGACACGGGCGAGTTCGTCGCGCGCGGGCAGCGTGCCGTCCGGCGCCCGTGGACCCTGGGCATCCAGGACCCGCGTGATGCGGAAATCCTGGCGGCCACCTTGAAAGTGGAGGGGCGCAGCGTGGCCACGTCGGGCGATTACGAATGCACGTTCACGCCCGACTTCGTGCATCACCATATCTTCGATCCTGCGAAAGGCGATTCGCCGGGCGAACTGGCCAGCGTGACCGTGCTGGCGCCTACCGGCTTGCTGGCCGATGGCTTGTCGACAACCTTCATGGTGACGGGGGCGGCGCGTGCGCATGCGATGGCCGCGCGCATGGACGGAGTCGACCTGATGACCATCGACAAGCAGGGCCGGCGCAAGATGTCGCCGGGCTTTCCCCGTCTACTCTAGGCTATTTCAGGTGCGGCACCTTGCGATAGATCGTGTTGCGCGACACGCCCAGGGCCCGTGCCGTGGCCGAAACGTTGCCGCCGTGGGCATCGAGCGATTTGAGGATCACGCTTTGCTCCATCTCTTCCAGATTGGCGCCGGCCGCGATCATGCGGTCCGTGCTGGCGCTGGCGGCAGTCGCTTGCGTCATCTCAATATCGTCGAGGAAATCATCGGGCATGTGCCGCAAACAGATTTCATGCTCGTCGCCGGCCATGACGATGGCCGTGCGCAACAGGTTCGTCAGCTGGCGGAAGTTGCCAGGCCATTTATGCTGGTGGAACAGGCGCAGGATGTCAGGGGCCACCGTGTAGCGCGTGTCGGGCGCTTCCGTCGCGAGGATTTTCTTCACCACCGTGTCGAGGTCCGTGCGCTCGCGCAGGGGCGGCAGTTTCACCACCAGGCCATTCAATCGGTAATACAAGTCTTCGCGGAATAGTCCCTTCGCCATGCGTTCGCGCAAGTTGTGATTCGTGGCGCAAATGAGTTCCACATTGACGGTGATCGATTTGCTGCTGCCCAGCGGCGTGACCATGCGTTCCTGCAGCACGCGCAATAGCCGTGCCTGCAAGCCGAAAGGCATGTCGCCGATTTCGTCGAGGAACAGGGTACCGCCATTGGCTTGTAGGATCTTGCCGATCGCCCCTTTCTTGCGCGCGCCCGTAAACGCCCCGTCTTCATAGCCGAACAGTTCGGACTCGATCAGGGTTTCCGGGATCGACGCGCAATTGACGGCAATAAACGGTCCCATGGCCCGTGGCGAATCGTTATGGATGGCTTGCGCCAGCAATTCCTTGCCCGTGCCTGTTTCGCCCATGACGAGGATGGGAATATCGCGCCCCAATACCTTGTTGACCTTTTCGATCACCAGTTCCAGTTGCGGATCGCCCGTGCGCAGGTAGCGCAGGCCAGACAGGCGGCGCGCCGCGTTGGCCGCATGGCTGGCCGGCGCGGGGATCGCCGCCGGCACCGCGTTGATGTCGCTGTGATCGGTGCTGGTAGTAAAGCCGTGCTGGAAGACGCTATTGGACAGGCTCAACTGCGCGCGCCCATACACGCGCACGCCGCTGTGCATGCACAGGTTCAGCAAACCGGGTGAGGCCGTGCGGTAATGCTCGTACAGGGCGGAAACAGGCAAGCCGAACAGGGAACTGAACGTGTGCGATTGTAGTGCGGCAAATGACAGGCCCAGCTGGAACAAACCGTTTTTATTGGCCGATAAAAACCGCCCACCCGGTGTGAACGAGGCGATGCCTTCCATCAATGTGCCGATGAATTCGGGGCGCGCGTGGAAGTGCACGGTGATGGCGTCTTCGAAGGTGGCGGAAAACAGCTGATTTTCGATCATCAGGGCCGACATGCGCACGAGGGCCATCGTATGCTTGTGAAAACTGCGCTGGTCGCTCGAGACGTCCAGCACGCCGATGACATTGCCCCGGTGGTCGGTAATCGGTGCCGCAGAACAAGTCAGAAAGTGATTGGCAGCCAGGTAATGCTGGTCCGCATGGACCAAAGTCGGTACTTTTTCCGTGATGGCCGTGCCGATGGCATTCGTGCCGCGGCTTTGTTCCGACCACGCTACGCCTGGCTGCAGGGCAACGCGGTTGGCTTTCTCCAGGAAATCATCGTCGCCCAGCGAATGCACGATCACGCCATTGGCATCCGTCAAGATCACCATATTGTGCGTGTTGACGATTTGCTGGTACAGGGTTTCCATCGCGGGCAGCGCGTGCGTGTGCAGCATGCGGTTTTGCTCTATCAGCAAGGACAGGTCGGATTTGCCGGCTGGCGTAAAGTCGGGCGTGGCCGTGGGCGACAGGCCAAAAGCGACGGAACGCTGATGGGAAGTTTCGATGATGACGGGGACGTTGTCCTGTCCTGCCGGCAAAGTGTTCGCGTCCGCGATGGACGAAAACGGTGCGCTACGGTAAGTAGCTGACGGTTGATACATGATCTCGTTGCCTCCGTTGGGCCCTGTACTGCGGCGCTCTTTTGAATATCGAGAGTGTTCCATAATGTAGCACCTGTCACAAATGGGAGCAAAGCAAAGCGAGCCGGGCTGTCCCCCAGTGTTGCAGCCAGGCCCAGGGTTGCTCCCCTCGGTGGGCAGTGCATGGGGCTGTATAAGCAAGTGCGATGCCAGGGGCGTTTCACGGCGCGGGAAAATAGCCCTTGCGGCGCGCGCAGGGCAGGGCTATAATTCGCCCCCTCGCTGAACGACGCATGCAAATGCAGCGTGAAGCGAGAAAAAAGAAGGAGTTGACGGACGTAGCAAATTGCTTCATACTCTTCCTTCTTCGCAGCTGACAAACACAACGCTTTGTCGATAGCGC
>NZ_LRIC01000024.1:0-1680 GCF_001758725.1 Janthinobacterium sp. HH106
CTTCTGACTGTAGATTGATTTCATCGCCAGAAACATCATTAGAAAATGCCTTCAGCAGCTTCTTCAATCGGTTTTGCACATCACGCTGATAATAGTTGATCGTGCCTTCCTTGGCTACATCGCGGCCACCAACTTTGGCAATCGCCTCTGGATCATTTGGAAATGACAGATAATCAACTTCTGGATCTTTGACAGCGTCATAGATTGAACGCCGCAAGCCTTCGTCCAGCCACTTGTTTTGAGAAGACATTAAAGGACCGCCTTCTGTTGCATTGTCTGGAACAGAGGGAAGTTTATCTATTTCTAATTGAAGTCCTTGCTTTTTGTTTGCAATATCATCAGTAATATCAAACACACCTTTTTTAATGTCATTTGAAAGCCAATCCACTGGTTTATCTTTTAAATATGAATAAACCAATTCTTGCGCAAAGTTGTTATTAGACCAATTTGTGCTTAATCGCGGTTGACTAGCAATCCATTCATTTACAAGATCTTCTTCAAGATCAGTTAACTCGCCGCTTAAAGGAATTTCTGAAATGTCCTTATACTTTTTCATATGTGACGGACGAACAAAGTTTTCACCACTTTTGATAGATTTATTTAAATCATGGATATTAGCCTCGTACCCTAATCTTCCGCGATCAAGATCACTCATAGATCTAAATATATCAGCCCGACCCTGACTTAAATCTCTACTTAAAACATTAAAGTCATCGTACAAATCATCCAATTTTGACATGACCAACGATTCATCGTAACTCATTGGAGAATTGTTAATTGAAGCCGAACTAAGGTTTTGCTGCGGATCTGACTGTATCTCGCCAACGTAACGAACAGTGTCGCCGTCTTCATTTACATAATCTGCGTGGCGTGTATGAAAAATTGTGGCAGCGTCATCCTCGCCAAAGTGGCGACTTTTTGCCAGCGTATCTATTTTAATACGACCCGTAGGATCTGTATATTGAAATAAACTCTCTGTATAATCTGTACCGCCCTCTGGAAAATACTCAGAATACTCTGTGTCTCCCGCGTCTACAGACTCAGGTCTATCTACCCCATAACGATACATAAAATTTGGAGGATCGTTATTAAATTCGTCTTCAAGATTTTCTCTAACTCGTATGTTTATTTCGTCTTGAAGTCGGTTTTCACCACCATACTGGTGAGCAAGAGCATCTTCTGAATATTGGAAAAATTCAGCATCACCATCTGGGTCTATATATACCCAGTCCTTGCCTCTAAGGTCATCCAAATTTGTGCCTAATTTATTGGCTTGCTCTTCGAGGTATCCATCGTCCATTTCGTCTGGCCTGCGATAGCCAGCATCTGGAAGATTATCTGCTAGAACATCTCGATAATTATTCGTAGCCTCACTCAGCCAAGGCCCATCTTCCAAAACTTGATCTACAGCTTCACGCATATCCATAGGTTCAGCTTCAGATCCAAGAACACCTTCGGCTCGACGCACATTTGGAACCAAGCGCGGATCGTTTTGCTCAAGATAGTCAATAATTTCTTCTTTGGTTATGTTCTTGCCGCTAAAGAAATCATCTGCCCCAGACCACTCAAGTTCGTCTGGCTTTGCGCCTGTCTTGATCATTGTAGCTTTGAGCGGCGGAGACGGAGCGTTATGCGGCTTGTGGTCCGGAGCGGCAGGGAGAGGAGGGCTAAAGTTTTGTT
>NZ_LRIC01000025.1:0-160363 GCF_001758725.1 Janthinobacterium sp. HH106
GTGGGGTTTCGGGTGGGGCATCGTGTCGCCCGAGATCACGCAGCCGGCGCCGCCCAGGCCGATCTGGCCCACCAGCGGGTCGGTGAAGCGGGCGGCCTTGTTGGTGACCACGCCCCAGGCCAGGCCCAGGGCGCTCAAGCCTTCCAGCATGGCGGGGATGCCGTCGAATAAACGGCTTTCCACGGCCAGGGCCGCTTCGTAATTGTTCAGGAAGCCGTCTTTCAGCGCTTCGTAGCCGCTTTCGCCCGGTTGGACGCCATACGATGCGCCTATCATGCCGCGCGCGCCGGCCGAGGCCGTGGGGCGCAGGATGTCATACGGAGTCGGCGCCAGGCCGGCGCGCGCGCGCAGCAGGTTGATGGCCGCCGCCAGGTCGGGCGCGGTGTCGGCCAGGGTGCCGTCGAGGTCGAACAGGATGGCGCGCGGGGCTGGCAGATGGTCAGTGATCATGGCGGGCAAAGTGTGTCAAGTAGGAATGAAAAATGGCGGCCGCAGCCGCCTTGTATTGTGCGTGATGGTTACAGCGGCCGGGTGCAGGCCACCAGATAATTGACGCTGGTATCGCTATTAAGTGAGTAAATCTTGGTCAGCGGATTGTAGCCCATGCCGCGCATGCTGTTGACGTCCAGGCCGGCACTGCGCAGGTATTGCGACAGTTCGGCCGGGGTGATGAATTTGTCATAGTCGTGCGTGCCCTTCGGCAGCAGACGCAGCAGGTATTCGGCACCCAGGATGGCGAACAGATACGCTTTCGGGTTGCGGTTCAGGGTCGACAGGAAAACGTGGCCGCCCGGTTTCACCAGGGTGGCGCAAGCCTTGACGATGGCGGCGGGGTCCGGCACGTGCTCGAGCATTTCCATGCACGTCACGACGTCGTACTGGCCCGGCTCTTCCGCGGCCATGGCTTCGGCGGCGATCAGCTTGTAGCGTACCTTGGCACCGGATTCCAGGCTGTGCAGGTCGGCCACTTTCAATGCCTTGTCGGACAGGTCGATGCCCGTCACGTCGGCGCCCTTGCGGGCCATCGATTCGGCCAGGATGCCGCCGCCGCAGCCGATGTCGATCACGCGTTTGCCGGCCAGCGGCACTTTCGCGTTGATCCATTCCAGGCGCAGGGGATTAATTTCGTGCAGGGGACGAAACTCGGAAGTGGGGTCCCACCAGCGGTGGGCCAGCTCACTGAATTTTTGGATTTCGAGAGGGTCGGCGTTCATAGGTCGAATAATAGCGGCAATTTTACAATTGGGCAGCCACGGACGAAAAAAAACCCCGCCGTGGCGGGGTTTTTCAGCTGTTCTTGACTTGCGCGATGATTTGCGCCGAGTCGAGGGGGCAGCTATTACTTGTTGCGGGTACCAACAACTTCGATTTCCACGCGACGGTTTTTCGCACGGCCTTCGGCAGTTTTGTTATCAGCAACAGGTTGTTTTTCGCCTTTGCCTTCGGTGTACACGCGGTTGCTTTCAACGCCTTTGGTAACCAGGTAGGCTTTGACAGCATCAGCACGACGTACCGACAGTTTTTGGTTGTAAGCATCGGTGCCGACGGAGTCGGTGTGACCCACAGCGATGATGACTTCCAGGTTGATGCCGCCCAGTTGTGCGGTCAGCTCGTCCAGCTTGGCTTTGCCTTCTGGCTTCAGCGTAGCTTTGTCGAAATCGAAGAATGCATCAGCGGCGAAGCTGACTTTTTCCGAGGTAGGAGCAACGACGACTGGCACTGGCACGACTGGTGCTGGTGCTGGTGCAGGTACGACTGGCGCTGGAGGTGCTACGCATTTGCCGTCTTGCAGGGTTTCTGGCTCTACGCACAGTGGTACGTCGCAACCTGGCACTGCGTCAGCAGGTGTCCAGTAGCCGGTGCGCCAGCACAGGCCGAATGGGTCACGCACGATCACGCCGCGGGCATCTTGCACGTAAGCGCTTTTCGGGCTTGGTGCTTGGATGTCAGTGGTAACTGGCGCGAATGGTGGGGAGGTTGGGGTTTGGGCCGAAGCCGAGCCAGCAATCACTGCGGATGCAGCGAAAAACAGCGTTACAAATTTATTCATTCTTTTTTCCTTTCGGGGGGTGATATCCGCAGAACAACACTGCGCTACTGGTGCTACGTGCCAAGATTTTATCATGTAGACCATATGCGCTCGTTTCAGATTGCGAAACTAGCAATTAACTTCCCAGTCATTTTGCCACACGCATCAGGGGCGCACGACCGTGGTTAAATCAAAGCTTGCCCGATTTTAGACCGTGCGTTGTTTTTGCGCAACGAAAATGCCCATTTGTAACGCATCTGTAACAATTGATCGCTTTTCTTGCCACTTTTAAGGGCAGGTGTCTTGAACTGACATTGCCGTTGTGCATTATCGGCAGAGCAACATGCACGACCCCGGTGCAAACTGCCAATGTTGCTGGTCTGGCCAATTTGTACAGGTAGCTGGGCGCGCATGCTAAAATCGTGCGCTTGACTGTTAAGAGTGCCGGGCAAATGCCCACGGCGGCACTGCATGGCCAGCACGTACCCTTGCGGTACCCGTACTGGCCTTGCCGCCAGCCCGCCGATTTGTTTTGGCACTCTGCGACATGGAAGCCGGGCCACGCCAGCAGCGCGCGGCGCGGCGTCCACGACGACAGCCACCCAGGATATGCAGTATTGCGTCATACATTGCGTAACAGATAAGTTAACCACAGCCTGAGATCAGTCGAACCGCCAATGGATCAATTCGCAAAAGAAACAATTCCTATTTCCCTCGAAGAAGAGATGCGCAAGAGCTACCTCGATTACGCCATGAGCGTGATCGTCGGTCGCGCCTTGCCCGATGCGCGCGATGGCTTGAAGCCAGTGCACCGCCGCGTCTTGTTCGCGATGCATGAAATGAATAACGTGTGGAACCGCCCTTACGTCAAGTGCGCCCGCGTGGTCGGCGAAACCATGGGTAAATACCATCCCCACGGCGATGCCTCGATCTACGACACACTGGTACGCATGGCGCAGGATTTCTCGCTGCGCTACATGCTCGTCGATGGCCAGGGCAACTTCGGTTCCGTCGACGGCGACGGCGCCGCGGCGATGCGTTACACCGAGTGCCGCCTCGACAAGATCGCCGGCGAGCTGCTGGCTGATATCGACAAGGACACCGTCGACTTCCAGCCCAACTACGACGGCAAGGAAAAGGAACCGACGGTCTTGCCGACGCGTATCCCGAACCTGCTGATCAATGGCTCGTCCGGTATTGCCGTCGGCATGGCGACGAACATTCCGCCACACAACATCACCGAAGTCATCGACGGCGCGCTGCACGTGCTGCGCAACCCCGATTGCACGATCGATGAATTGATCGAGCTGATCCCGGCGCCGGACTTCCCGACGGCCGGCATCATCTATGGCGTGTCCGGCGTGCGCGACGGCTATCGCACGGGCCGCGGCCGCGTTGTCATGCGCGCCAAGACCCACTTCGAGGAATACGGCAAGGATGGCGGCCGCATCGCCATCATCGTCGACGAGCTGCCCTTCCAGGTCAACAAGAAATCCTTGCTGGAACGCATCGCTGAAAACGTGCGCGACAAGAAGCTCGATGGCATTTCCGACATCCGCGACGAATCCGACAAGTCGGGCATGCGCGTGGTGATCGAGCTGAAGCGGGGCGAAGTGCCGGAAGTGGTGCTGAACAACCTGTACAAGCAGACCCAGTTGCAAGACACCTTCGGCATGAACATGGTGGCCCTGGTCGATGGTCAGCCGAAGCTGCTGAACCTCAAGCAGATGCTGCAATGCTTCCTGTCGCACCGCCGCGAAGTGGTCACGCGCCGCACCGTGTTCGAACTGCGCAAGGCGCGCGAACGCGGTCACGTGCTCGAAGGCCTGGCGGTCGCGCTGGCCAACATCGATGACTTCATCGCCATCATCAAGGCCGCGCCGACGCCGCCGATCGCGAAGGTCGAGCTGATGGCCAAGGCCTGGGATTCGTCCGTCGTGCGCGAAATGCTGGCCCGTACGGGCGACGGCACGACGCCGGGCGGCGTCGATGCCTACCGTCCGGAAAACCTGCCGAAGCACTACGGCATGCAGACGGATGGCCTGTACAAGCTGTCGGACGACCAGGCGCAGGAAATTCTGCAGATGCGCCTGCAGCGCCTGACCGGCCTGGAGCAGGACAAGATCGTCAACGAGTACAAGGACGTGATGGAACATATCGCCGACTTGCTCGACATCCTGGCCAAGCCGGAACGCGTCACCGTCATCATTACCGATGAAATGACCCTGGCGAAGAACGAATACGGCGCCGGCAACAAGGACGTGCGCCGCTCGCAGATCGAGCTGAACGCGACCGACCTGGAAACGGAAGACCTGATCACGCCGCAGGACATGGTCGTGACCCTGTCGCACACCGGCTACATGAAGGCCCAGCCGATCACCGAATACCGCGCGCAGAAGCGCGGCGGCCGCGGCAAGCAGGCCATGGCGACGAAAGAGGAAGACTGGATCGACCAGCTGTTCATCGCCAACACGCACGACTACATCCTGTGCTTCTCGGATCGCGGCCGCATGTACTGGCTGAAGGTGTGGGAAGTGCCGCAAGGCTCGCGCAACTCGCGCGGCAAGCCGATCGTCAACATGTTCCCGCTGCAGGACAACGAAAAGATCACCGTGATCCTGCCGCTGTCGGGCGAGAACCGCACGTTCCCGGAAGACCATTACGTGTTCATGTCGACCAGTCTGGGCACCGTCAAGAAGACGCCGCTGAAGGACTTCAGCAATCCACGCAAGGCCGGCATCATCGCGGTCGACCTGGACGACGGCGACTTCCTGATCGGCGCGGCGCTGACGGACGGCCAGCACGACGTGATGCTGTTCTCCGATTCGGGCAAGGCAGTGCGCTTCGACGAAAACGATGTGCGTCCGATGGGCCGCACGGCGCGCGGCGTGCGCGGCATGAACCTGGAAGAAGGCCAGCACGTGATCGCCCTGCTGGTGGCCGAGAACGAGCAGCAGTCGGTGCTGACGGCCACGGAAAACGGTTACGGCAAGCGTACGCCGATCACCGAATACACGCGCCATGGCCGTGGCACCAAAGGCATGATCGCCATCCAGACCAGCGAGCGCAACGGTAAAGTGGTTGCCGCGACCCTGGTCGATGCCAGCGATGAAATCATGCTGATCACCACCGGCGGCGTCCTGATCCGCACCCGCGTGTCGGAAATCCGCGAGATGGGCCGCGCGACGCAGGGCGTGACCCTGATCGCCGTGGAAGACGGCACCAAGCTGTCCGGCCTGCAGCGCGTGGTGGAAACGGATATCGACGACGTCGAGCTGACGACGGAGGCGGGCACGGATGCCGCACCGGCAGCGGCCGAACCAGCCGATCCTGTCGACCCGGCCCAGCCGGAGTAAGATGATTGGGGCTCTTTCGGGAGCCCCAATTGCTATTGGCGCGTCTTTTCGTGGTGCTGCCAGCAGAATTTCGTAGGTCGGCTTAGCCCGTCGGGCGTAAGCCGACATGCATCCGGCAGTGCCCTTTTACCAGTCATTCAACATCCCGCATGTCATGAGAAAAATCGTCGCCACCTTCTTCGCCGCGTTTTCGCTGGCCTTCCTTGCGACCCTGCCGGCCCTGGCCCAGAGCACGCAAGCCACACCCGCGCGCCAGGCGGCGCCCAGCCCCGCCATGAAAGTGGCCGTGCGGCGCATGCTCGACGCGATGCAGTTCCCGCAACTGACGCGCAGCATCTTCGACCAGATGCTGCAATCTGTGCCCGCCATGATCCGCCAGTCGGCGCAGCAGCAAATCAACAGCAACCCGAAACTGGACGAGCAGCGCAAGGCGCGCGCGCTGGCCAGCGCCGAGGAAGAAATCCCCCTGGCCATCGCCACCCTGACGCAGGTACTGGCCGACCCGACCCTGATCGACGAGCTGGGCGACGAAATGGTGCCCCTGTATGCGCGTTTTTACACGGTGCCGGAAGTCGAGCAGCTGACGGCCTTCTACAAGACGCCGCTGGGCCGCAAGATGCTGGCCACCATGCCGCAGCTGTCGGCCGAATCGATGGCCATCAGCCAGCGCGTGCTGATCCCCCGCGTGAACGCCGTGCTTGATCAGGTCATGCGGGCGGCCACGCAATCGCCCCAATAATTTCATTTCACTAAGGACCGTATCGTGACCCATATCTACAACTTCTCCGCCGGCCCCGCCGTTCTGCCCAAGGAAGTGCTGGCGCAAGCGGCCGCCGAGATGCAGGACTGGCACGGCAGCGGCATGTCGGTGATGGAAATGAGCCACCGTGGTCCCGAATTCATCTCCATTTACAAGCAGGCCGTGGCCGACCTGCGCGAGCTGCTGGCCGTGCCCGAGAACTACAAAATCCTGTTCCTGCAGGGCGGCGGCCTGGGCGAGAACGCCATCATCCCGATGAACCTCGTGGGCCTGGCCGCGCAGCAGCCGGCCACCGTCGACTTCGTGCACACGGGCTCGTGGTCGGGCAAGTCGATCCAGGAAGCGGCCAAGTATGCCAATGTGAACGTGGCCGCGTCCTCGAAGGCTGCCCGTTTCACTGGCGTGCCGCCCGTCGCCGAATGGAAGCTGACGCCAGGCGCCGCCTACCTGCACATCTGCACCAATGAAACCATCGACGGCGTGGAGTTCCAGCAGGCGCCAAGCGTGCCGCCAGGCACCACCATCGTGGCCGACATGTCCTCGCACATTTTGTCGCGCGTGATCGACGTGTCGCAATACGGCGTGATCTTCGGCGGCGCGCAGAAAAATATCGGCCCGGCCGGCCTGACCCTGGTCATCGTGCGCGAAGACTTGCTGGGCAAGGCGCTGCCGATCTGCCCGTCGGCGTTCGACTGGACCATCGTGGCCGAACATGAGTCGATGTACAACACGCCGCCCACCTACGGCATCTATATCGCCGGCCTGGTTTTCCAGTGGCTCAAACGCCAGGGTGGCGTTGCAGCCATGGAACAGCGTAATATTGAGAAAGCGGCGCTGCTGTACGCGGCGCTCGATGCGGACGACTTCTACCAGAACCGGGTCGACCCTGCATACCGTTCGCGCATGACCATCCCGTTCTATCTGCGCGATGAAAGTCTGAACGACGCATTCCTGGCCGGCGCCAAGCAGCGCGGCCTGCTGCAACTGAAGGGCCACAAGTCCGTCGGCGGCATGCGTGCATCGATCTATAACGCGATGCCGATCGAGGGCGTGCAAGCCCTGGTCACCTATTTGAACGAGTTTGCCGGACGCTGAGTCGCTTAACCGACCGCGCCGGCCCGCCGCCGGCGCAGGCCGCGCGGCCATGATTGAAGTACAGCTGACGAAACAAACCATCCATGACCGATAAATTGAAACCGCTGCGCGAACAGATCGATGCGATCGACGCGCAAATCCTCGAACTGCTGAACCGCCGCGCGCAAATCGCCCAGCAGGTGGGCCACGTGAAGGCCGAGACGCAGGCGCCCGTATTCCGTCCCGAGCGCGAAGCGCAGGTGCTGCGCGGCGTGGCCGAGCGTAATCCCGGCCCCATGGGCAACCGCGAAGTGCAGACCATCTTCCGCGAAATCATGTCGTCCTGCCGCTCGCTGGAAAAGCGCGTGACCGTGGCCTACCTTGGCCCGGCCGGCACCTTCAGCGAGCAGGCCGTGTATCAGCAGTTCGGCAGCGCCGTCGAAGGCTTGCCGTGCGCGTCCATCGATGAAGTATTCCGTTCCGCCGAGGCGGGAACGGCGGACTTTGGCGTCGTGCCGATCGAAAATTCCTCGGAAGGCGCCGTCAACCGCACGCTCGACATGATGCTGCAGACTAGCCTCATCATCAGCGGCGAGGTGGCGATCGCGGTGCACCACAGCCTGATGACGAAGAGCGGCAACATGGATGGCGTCACGTCGATCTGCGCCCATTCGCAGGCGCTGGCGCAGTGCCAGGTCTGGCTGAACCAGAACTACCCGCATATCGAGCGCCGCGCCGTGGCCTCGAATGCCGAGGCGGCCCGCATGGCCGGCGAAGACGGCACGGTGGCGGCGATTGCCAGCGAACTGGCCGGCGCGCAGTACAAGCTGGGCGTGGTCAAGGGCCATATCCAGGACGACCCGCATAACCGCACGCGCTTTGCCGTCGTGGGCACCTTGCAGACGGCGCCGTCGGGCAAGGACCAGACCTCGCTGGTGCTGGCCGTGCCGAACAAGGCGGGCGCCGTGTACCAGCTGCTGGCGCCCCTGGCCAGGCACGGCGTGTCGATGACGCGCTTCGAGTCGCGCCCGGCGCGCATGGGCAGCTGGGAGTATTATTTCTATGTCGACGTGGAGGGCCACGTGCACGATGCGGCCGTCGCCCAGGCGCTGGCCGAGCTGCAGAGCAATGCGGCGTTTTTCAAGGTGCTGGGGTCGTATCCGGTCAGTTTGTGACTTCGTTGACTGGTGTCGGATTACGCTGCGCTAATCCGACCTACGGTAAGCTGTAGGTTGGGTTAGCGCAGCGTAACCCAACAAACAACCACGGTAAGCCGTAGCTTGGGTTAGCGCAGCGTAACCCAACAACAGCCACCAGCCTAATCATTCACCAACTTTTAAAGAACACCATGTCTAAAAATATCGGTCCAGAATACGTCCGCGCCATCGCCCCTTATCAGAGCGGCAAACCGATCGCGGAAGTTGCGCGCGAATTCGGCCTCGACGAGGCAGCCATCGTCAAGCTGGCGTCGAATGAAAACCCGTACGGCATGCCGGAATCGGCGAAGCAGGCGATGATCGCCGCCATCGATGACCTGGGCCGCTACCCGGACGCCAACGGCTTCGACTTGAAAGCCGTGCTGTCCAAGCGCTACGACGTGCCTGCCGACTGGATCACCCTGGGCAACGGCAGCAATGACATCCTGGAAATCGCCGCGCACGCCTTCGTGCAGCATGGCCAATCCGTCGTCTACTCGCAGTACTCGTTTGCCGTGTACGCGCTGGCCACGCAAGGCCTGGGTGCGCGCCACATCGTCGTGCCGGCGCAAGCCTACGGCCATGACCTCGACGCGATGGCTGCGGCGATTGCCGACGACACGCGTCTGGTCTTCATCGCCAACCCGAACAACCCGACCGGCACCTTCCTGTCGGCCGCGCAGCTCGAAGCCTTCCTGCAGAAAGTGCCGGCGCATGTCGTCGTCGTGCTCGACGAAGCCTACAACGAATTCCTGTCGGCCGACGACCAGTACGAGTCGACGGCCTGGGTGCGCCAGTATCCGAACCTGGTG
The DNA here is from genome assembly GCF_001758725.1 of Janthinobacterium sp. HH106. Lineage (NCBI taxonomy): Bacteria > Pseudomonadati > Pseudomonadota > Betaproteobacteria > Burkholderiales > Oxalobacteraceae > Janthinobacterium > Janthinobacterium sp. HH106. Next base: position 9,228 of record NZ_LRIC01000025.1, read on the forward strand.
GTGTCGCGCACCTTGTCGAAGGCGTATGGCCTGGCCGGCCTGCGCATCGGCTTTGCCATCGCCCAGCCGGTGCTGACGGACCTGATGAACCGCATCCGCCAGCCGTTCAACGTCAACTCGCTGGCGCAGGCCGCCGCGATTGCCGCCCTGAACGACAAGGCATTCCTCGAGCAAAGCGCGCGCAACAACGCGGCCGGCTACCAGCAGTTCACGGAGGCGTTCGACGCCCTGGGCCTGGAATACGTGCCGTCGCACGGCAATTTCGTGCTGGTGAAGGTGGGCGACGATGACGAGGCGGGCGCGCGCGTCAACCTGGCATTGCTCAAGCAGGGCGTGATCGTGCGTCCGGTCGGCAGCTATGGCTTGCCGCAATGGCTGCGCATTTCCATCGGCCTGCCGCAGGAAAACGCCATCCTCATCGCCGCGCTGACGAAAGCGCTGGCCTGACGATATGATGACGCCTGCACTGAACAAGGTAGTCATCTTTGGCGTGGGCCTGATTGGCGGTTCGTTCGCGCGCGCCTTGAAACATGTGGGCGCGGTCGGCACGGTGGTCGGCATGGGCCGCTCGCCGGCCTCGATGGCGCGCGCGCTCGAACTGGGCATCATCGACGAGATCGGCGGCGACATGGCTGCTGCCTTGCTTGGCGCCGACCTGGTGCTGGTCGCCGCGCCCGTGGCGCAGACGGGCGCCATCCTGGCGTCCATCGCGCCGCACCTGCAGCCCGGCACCATCGTCACCGACGCGGGCAGCACGAAAAGCGACGTGGTGGCGGCCGCGCGCGTGGCCCTGGGGGGCAAGGTGGCGCAATTCGTGCCCGGCCACCCGATCGCGGGACGCGAGACGAACGGCCCCGATGCGGCCATCGTCGATCTGTATCAAGGCAAGAAAGTGGTGCTCACGCCGCTGGCGGAAAATAGCGCCGCCGATGTGGAGCGGGTGGCGGCCGCGTGGCGCGCCTGTGGCGCCATCCTGCACACCTTGAGCCCCGAAGAACATGACAAGGTGTTTGCCGCCGTCAGCCACCTGCCGCATCTGCTGGCCTTTGCGCTGGTCGACGACATCGCCAAGAAACCGCACGCGGGCCTGCTGTTCCAATACGCGGCCAGCGGCTTTCGCGACTTTACGCGCATCGCCGGCTCATCGCCGGAAATGTGGCGCGACATCAGCCTGGCCAACCAGCCGGCGCTGCTGCATGAACTGGACGCCTACCTGGCGCAGTTGACGACCTTGCGCGCCCATCTGGCCGCGCACGACGGCGCCGCCATCGAGGGCGTGTATGCGAACGCCCAGCACGCGCGCCAGCAATGGATCGAGGCGATCGAAACGGCGGAAATACCGGCCGCGCCCCCACGATAAATACTCAAGGATTCCAGCATGACCCAGACCAAGCACTATCCCCACCATATCGATCTGAAGCCGGTGATGCACGCCGAAGGCACGGTGCGCTTGCCCGGCTCGAAAAGCATTTCCAACCGCGTGCTGCTGCTGGCCGCGCTGGCCAAGGGCACGACGAAGATCATCGACCTGCTCGCCTCCGACGACACCTTCGTCATGCTGACTGCCCTGACGTCGCTGGGCGTCAAATGGACGCAGGATGAATTGACGGGCGACCCGGCCACGGCCCACCAGGTGCACCACGTGGAAGGCTGCGGCGGCGTGTTCCCGCACCACGAGGCGGACCTGTTCATGGGGAACGCCGGCACGGCGATCCGCCCGCTGACGGCGGCGCTGGCCGTGATCGGCGGCGACTACACCTTGCACGGCGTGTCGCGCATGCACGAGCGCCCGATCGGCGACCTGGTCGACGCGCTGAACGCCGTCGGCACGCAGATCGAGTACACGGGCGAGCAGGGCTTCCCGCCGCTGCGCATCCGCCGCGGCCACATCCACGCGCAACGCATCGCCGTGCGCGGCAACGTGTCGAGCCAGTTCCTGACGGCCCTGCTGATGGTGGCGCCGCTGATGGCGCGCGACCATGCGATCACCATCGATGTCACGGGCGAGCTGATCTCGAAGCCGTATATCGAGATCACCCTGAACCTGATGCGCCGCTTCGGCGTGACCGTCGAGCATGACGGCTGGCAGTCGTTCACCGTGCAGCCGGGCCAGCACTATCAAAGCCCGGGCACGATCCACGTGGAAGGCGACGCCTCGTCGGCCTCGTATTTCCTGGCGGCCGGCGCCATCGGCGGCGGTCCCGTGCGCGTGGAAGGCGTGGGGCGCGACAGCATCCAGGGCGACGTGCGTTTCGTCGAAGCCTTGCAGCAGATGGGCGCGACCATCACCATGGGCGAGAACTGGATCGAGGCGCGTTCGAACGGCGTGCTGAAAGCCGTCGACATGGACTTTAACCATATTCCCGACGCGGCCATGACGATCGCCGTGGCGGCCCTGTACGCGGACGGTACCTCGACCTTGCGCAATATCGCCAGCTGGCGGGTGAAGGAAACGGACCGCCTGGCCGCCATGGCGACGGAATTGCGCAAACTCGGCGCCGAAGTGGAAGAGGGCGCCGATTACCTGCGCGTGACCCCGCCGGCCGAAATCCAGGCAGCGACCATCGACACGTATGACGACCACCGCATGGCCATGTGCTTCTCGCTCGCTTCGCTGGACGGCGCCGCGCGCCGCGGCAACGAGATGCGCATCAACGACCCGAAATGCGTGGCCAAGACCTTCCCCGAGTATTTCGCCGCCTTCGCGGGGATTGCCAAAGATACTCTTATTTAACCGAAATCCGGGGTCAGACCCTCTCCACCCGCAACGCCAGTTCAGGCGTTGACGCAAGCGGGGGTCTGACCCCAGCCCTTTTGGGTTTAGTTTTTTTAAAGTGACAAAATAATGCCAACATCCACCATCCCAGTCATCGCCATCGACGGCCCCACCGCTTCCGGCAAGGGCACGGTGGCGCACCGCGTGGCCGACAAGCTGGGCTTTCATTACCTGGACTCGGGCGCGCTGTACCGCCTGACGGCCTTGAGCGCGCTGCGCCGCGGCACGGACTTGCGCGACGAGCACGCGCTGGCCAAGCTGGCCGAGCACTTGCCTTGCCACTTCGCCAATGGCGAGATCCTGCTGGCGCAGGAAAATGTCACCGAGCAGATCCGTGCCGAAGAGGTGGGCAATACGGCGTCGAAAATTGCCGTATTGCCAACTGTGCGCCATGCTCTGGTCAGCTTGCAGCTGGGTTTTCGCAAGACGCCGGGCCTCGTGGCCGACGGGCGCGACATGGGCACGGTGATCTTCCCGCATGCCCAATTGAAGGTCTTCCTCACGGCCAGCGTCGAGGCGCGCGCGCAACGGCGCTACAAGCAATTGATAGACAAGGGTTTTTCTGCTAATATGGAAGACCTTCTGATGGATTTGCAGGCGCGGGACGAACGTGATACTCACCGTGCGATTGCGCCGCTGGTCCCCGCGGAAGGGGCGCATGTCCTCGATACGTCGGCAATGACGGCAGATGATGCCGTTGAAACCGTGTTGAAATGGTATGCAGCTGCAGCAAAATAGTGTGATTTCTATGCTATGTGGTGCCCGTTGACGGCTCCTGGCCTGTCCGGGTGTGTCAAAAACCTAACCCAGTTTAAGTCGCATCGTGCGATCTCTGCTGGATAACCTGTGTGAACCCTATGTCTACTGTTACAACTAACGAATCTACCGGTATGGAAAGTTTTGCTGCGCTCTTCGAGGAATCGTTGTCGCGTCAAGATATGCGCTCCGGCGAAGTTATTTCCGCTGAAGTCGTGCGCCTCGACCACAATTTCGTGATCGTGAACGCTGGCCTCAAATCCGAAGCATTCATCCCTGTCGAAGAATTCAAGAACGACCACGGCGAACTGGAAGTCAAAGTTGGTGACTTCGTTTCCGTGGCGATCGAATCGCTGGAAAACGGTTTCGGCGATACCATCCTGTCGCGCGATAAAGCCAAGCGTCTGGCTTCGTGGCTGGCTCTGGAAAAAGCGATGGAATCGGGCGAAATCGTCGTCGGTACCGTCAATGGTAAAGTCAAAGGCGGTCTGACCGTGTTGACCAACGGCATCCGCGCATTCCTGCCGGGCTCGCTGGTTGATACCCGTCCTGTCAAAGACACCACCCCATTCGAAGGCAAAACCCTCGAATTCAAAGTGATCAAGCTCGATCGCAAGCGTAACAACGTGGTTCTGTCCCGCCGCGCCGTCATCGAAGCTTCGATGGGCGAAGAGCGTCAGAAACTGATGGAAACGCTGAAAGAAGGCACGGTCGTGACCGGCGTCGTCAAAAATATCACCGACTACGGCGCGTTCGTGGATCTGGGCGGTATCGATGGCCTGCTGCACATCACCGACCTGGCATGGCGCCGTGTACGTCACCCGTCGGAAGTACTGACGGTTGGCCAGGAAATCACCGCCAAAGTCCTGAAATACGATCAAGAGAAAAACCGTGTTTCGCTGGGCGTGAAACAACTGGGCGACGATCCTTGGACCGGTCTGTCCCGTCGTTACCCACAAAGCACCCGTCTGTTCGGTAAAGTAACGAACCTGACCGACTACGGCGCGTTCGTTGAAGTGGAACAGGGTATCGAAGGTCTGGTACACGTTTCCGAAATGGACTGGACGAACAAAAACGTTGCTCCTAATAAAGTTGTCCAACTGGGCGACGAAGTAGAAGTGATGGTTCTGGAAATCGACGAAGAGCGTCGTCGTATTTCGCTGGGCATGAAACAGTGCAAAGCCAATCCATGGGACGACTTCGGCGTTACCCATAAGAAAGGTGACAAAGTCCGCGGCGCGATCAAATCGATCACCGACTTCGGCGTGTTCATCGGCCTGGCCGGCAACATCGACGGTCTGGTGCACCTGTCCGACCTGTCCTGGACCGAAACCGGCGAAGAAGCCGTGCGTCGCTTCAAGAAAGGTGATGAACTGGAAGCCATCGTTCTGGCCATCGACGTTGAGCGCGAGCGCGTTTCCCTGGGCGTCAAGCAACTGGAAGGTGACCCATTCAACAACTTCGCAGCCATGAACGACAAAGGCTCGCTGGTCACCGGTACCGTTAAATCGGTTGAGCCTAAAGGCGCCGTGATCCAACTGTCCGAAGAAGTTGAAGGCTACCTGCGCGCTTCCGAAATCTCGCGCGACCGCGTTGAAGATGCTGGTACGCACCTGAAAGTCGGCGACACCGTCGAAGCGATGGTGTTGAACATCGACCGCAAAGCCCGTGGTATCCAACTGTCGATCAAAGCGAAAGACAACGTGGAAACCCAGGAAGCCATGCAGAAGATGGCAGCTACCGACAACAACGCAGCTTCGGGCACCACCAGCCTGGGCGCCTTGTTGAAAGCTAAGTTCGATAACAAGAACTAAGACTGCGGATACGGCAGATGACAAAGTCCGAGCTGATCAACCGCCTCGCTGAGCGTTATTCTCAGCTGGTGGCGAAGGATGCGGAGTATGCCGTCAAGACCATTCTCGATGCGATGACCAACGCCCTGGCGACCGGTCAGCGTATCGAGATCCGCGGTTTTGGCAGTTTTGCCCTGAACAGCAGGCCCCCGCGCATCGGCCGCAACCCGAAATCCGGCGACAAGGTGATGGTTCCTGAAAAACGGGTACCCCACTTCAAACCGGGCAAACAGTTGCGCGAGCGGGTGGACGCGATGGTCGGGCAACCGATCATCGAGGATTAATCGTCTGCTGGAAGGCGACATAAAGAGCGGCGTCCTTGGATGCCGCTTTTTTTTGTTAATATGCTGTAGAGCACTGCTCAAACCTACTGCGCGTCGCGCTTTGCGGCCGGCGATGCTCACCGTACTTCAGTACGGTTGCGCTTCTCGGCCACAAATCGCTGCCGCTCGCTACGGTTTGATCAGCACTCTACGTTTGTGCCATGTGGTACGGGCATTTTTTTGTTCACTCTGGACCTATCGATGAAAATCATCTCCACCATCGTTGGCTGTGTTCTTTTCGTCCTGTTCTTCAGTTTTGCGCTGAAGAATGCGCAGGTTGTCGACCTGCATGTTTTCCTCAATTATGAAATTCGCGGCCCCCTGGTCCTGATGCTGCTGGGCTTTTTTGTCGCCGGCGCCAGCCTGGGCGTACTGGCGCTGACGCCGACCGTGTTCCGTCACCGCCGCGAAGCGAACAAGCAAAAGACCACCATTGCTGCGCTGCAGACCGTTGGCGTGGCCAGCAATGTCCAGCCGCAACCGGACAGCGTGAGCGCGCAGTAAGCGGCGCCGTCGCTCCTATCTCTCTTACTCGAATAAAAACAATCGCATGGATTTTGAACTCTGGTGGCTCTTGGGTATCCCGATGTTTTTCGCGCTGGGCTGGATCGCCGCGCGCGTGGACATTCATCAACTGGTGTCGGAATCGCGCAGCCTGCCGCGCAATTACTTCAAGGGCTTGAATTTCCTGCTCAACGAGCAGCATGACAAGGCCATCGACGCCTTCATCGAAGTCGTCAAGCTGGACCCGGAATCGGCCGATATGCACTTTGCGCTGGGCAACCTGTTCCGCCGCCGCGGCGAAACGGAGCGCGCCATCCGCGTGCACCAGAACTTGCTGGCCCGTCCGGACTTGCCGCTGGAACAGCAGGGCCACGCCGCCTACGAACTGGGCATGGATTACCTGAAAGCAGGTCTGCTGGACCGCGCCGAAGAAACCTTCAACAGCCTGGTCGACACGCAATATGCGGCCCAGGCGCGCCGCGCGCTGCTGGAAATCTACCAGCGCGAAAAGGAATGGCCACGCGCCATCGAAGCGGCCGTGGGCTTGCAGGAATCGGGCGCCGGCGCGCGCCAGAAGGAAATCGCCCAGTTCTATTGCGAACTGGCGCATGACGCCCTCGTGCACATGAAGCCGGACGACGCCATGCCGCTGCTGGAAAAAGCCTTGCAGACGGACCGCAAGAGCGTGCGCGCCACCATCCTGACGGGCGACGTGCTGCTGGCGCGCGGCGATGTGGAAGGCGCGCTGACCACCTGGCGCCGCGTGGAACAGCAAAGCGTGCCGCACGTGGCCCTGGTCGCGCAGCGCCTGATGGATGGCTACACCAAGCTGGGCCGTGCACAGGAAGGCGTCAACCTGCTGCGTTCCTACCTGGAAGAGGCATCGTCGATCGACCTGATCGAAGTCGTCTTCAAGGCCGTTATCGAGCTCGACGGCGTGGAAGCGGCGAAGCAGCTGGTCAGCGCCGAGCTGCGCCGCACGCCGACCCTGCTGGGCCTCGACAAACTGCTGGAAGCGCGCATGATGGACGCCCCGGCCGCCATCTGGTCCGAGCTGTCGATGGTGAAAAACCTCGTGCACGGCTACACGCAGAAGCTGGCCCGCTACCAGTGCAGCCATTGCGGCTTCAAGGCACGCCAGTTCTATTGGCACTGCCCTGGCTGCAACAAGTGGGAAACGTATCCACCGCGCCGCACAGAAGAACTTAACGTCATGAACTGATTCGTACACGTCACCTTGCCCTGAGCAATGTGGCGTGTACTTCTATGTAAGACCTGCTTTTTATCCATACGGTACATCCATGAAAATCACTATTATCGGCACCGGCTATGTTGGCCTCGTGACCGGCGCCTGCCTGGCGGAGCTGGGCAACGACGTCTTTTGCCTCGACCTGGACGCACAGAAGGTAGCCTTGCTCAACAGCGGCGGCATCCCCATCCATGAACCGGGCCTGGAAGAAGTCGTGGCGCGCAACCGCGCCGCCGGACGCATGACCTTTTCCACCGACGTCGAAGCGGCCGCCGCGCACGGCGCGATGCAATTCATCGCCGTCGGCACGCCGCCCGATGAAGACGGCTCGGCCGACCTGCAATATGTGCTGGCCGCCGCGCGCGGCATCGGCAAGTACATGACGGACTTCAAGGTCATCGTCGACAAGTCGACCGTGCCCGTCGGCACGGCCGAAAAAGTGCGCGCCGCCATCCAGGGCGAACTCGACGCGCGCGGCGTGGCCGCCACGTTCTCGGTGGCATCGAATCCGGAATTCCTCAAGGAAGGCGCGGCCGTCGAAGACTTCATGCGCCCCGACCGCATCGTCATCGGCGTCGACGCCACGCCGGAAGGCGAACGCGCGCGCGAATTGCTGAAAAGCCTGTACGCGCCGTTCAACCGCAACCACGAACGCACTTACTGGATGGATGTACGCTCGGCCGAATTCACGAAATATGCGGCCAACGCCATGCTGGCCACGCGCATCTCGTTCATGAATGAACTGGCGAACCTGGCCGACAAGGTGGGCGTCGATATCGAAGCCGTGCGCCACGGCATCGGTTCCGACCCGCGCATCGGCCACAGCTTCCTGTATGCGGGCTGCGGCTATGGCGGTTCCTGCTTCCCGAAAGACGTGCAGGCGCTCGAGCGCACGGCACGCGGCCACGGCCAGGAATTGCTGATCCTGCGCGCCGTCGAAGCCGTCAACGACCAGCAGAAACAGGTGCTGGGACGCAAAGTGGTCACTCGCTTCGGCGAAGATCTGACGGGCCGGCATTTCGCCGTGTGGGGCCTGGCCTTCAAGCCGAATACGGACGACATGCGCGAAGCATCGGCCCGCGTGCTGCTGGCCGACTTGCTGGGACGCGGCGCCACGGTGGCCGTGTACGACCCCGTCGCCATGGCCGAGGCGCGCCGCGTGCTGCAACTGGACTTGACGCCGGAGCAATTGGCCAGGGTGCGCTTTGCCGACAGCCCGAAGGATGCGCTGCAGGACGCCGATGCGCTGGTCATCGTGACCGAGTGGAAAGCCTTCCGCAGCCCCGACTTCGAGCAGGTCAAGACGCGTCTGAAGCAGGCCGTGATCTTTGACGGACGCAATCTGTTCGAGCCGGCCGTCATGGCCGAGAACGGTATCGAATACCACGGGATCGGTCGCTCGATCCTGACGCGCGCATGAGCGCCCAGGAGGTAGTCGCCTTGACGGCGCCGGCCGCGCTGGCCCAGGTACGCCTGCTGGTGGTGGGCGATGTGATGCTGGACCGCTATTGGTTCGGCGATGTCAGCCGTATTTCGCCGGAAGCGCCGGTGCCCATCGTGCGTATCGAGAAGCGCGAAGAGCGCCTGGGCGGCGCGGCCAACGTGGCGCGCAACGCGGCCGCGCTGGGAGCGAAGACGAGCTTGCTGGGCGTGGTGGGCGACGACGAGGCCGGCAGCCAGGTCGAGCGCCTGCTCGAAGGCGGCGGCATCCACAGCTATCTGCAGCGCGATGCGGCCATTTCCACCATCATCAAGCTGCGCGTGATCGGCCGCCAGCAGCAGATGCTGCGCATCGACTTCGAGGATGCACCGAGTGATACCGTGCTGCGCGACAAGCTCAAGCAATTCAATGCCCTCTTGCCGCACTACGACGTGGTGATCCTGTCGGACTACGCCAAGGGCAGCCTGGTGAACGTGGCCGAGATGATCAAGGCGGCCCGGGCGGCCGGCAAGATCGTCATGGTCGACCCGAAAGGCGATGATTTCAGCCGCTATACGGGAGCGTCAGTGCTCACTCCGAACAAGTCGGAACTGCGCCGCGTGATCGGCAACTGGAGCACGGAAGAGCAGCTCACGGAACGCGCGCAGCAGATGCGCGCGCAGCTGGGCCTGGACGCCTTGCTGCTGACCCGTTCCGAAGAGGGCATGAGCTTGTACACGGCCGACGAGGTGCTGCACATGCCCACCGATGCGCGCGAAGTGTTCGACGTCTCGGGCGCCGGCGACACGGTGATCGCCACCATGGCGGCCATGCTGGGCGCCGGCATGGGCCTGGGCGACGCCGTGCGCACGGCCAACCGGGCCGGCGGCATCGTCGTCGGCAAGCTGGGCACGGCCACCGTCACCCGCGACGAGCTGTTCTCCCAATAACCATGCTGTACCACCTGCGCCGGAGCGTTTGATCTGGCGCAGGTTTTCCCATCCTTCCGCCGTCCCGTCTTGTCAACCGTATCACGTCCCAGCCGTTAAAGCCGTTAAGGCGCTGCTCTTCCCTTGCGTTCGAGTCATCTTGAAACCACACCACGGAGAGATACCCATGTTCAAAAAAATACTGCTGGCCATCGCCACCTTGATCGCGACGATGGGCTTTGCCTTTGCCCAGGTCGATGTCAACAAGGCGGACCAGGCGGCACTCGACAGCGTCAAGGGCATCGGCCCCGTCACGTCGAAAGCCATCATCGACGAGCGTGCCAAAGGCGGCGCCTTCAAGGATTGGGCCGATTTTGAAAGCCGCGTGAAGGGCATCGGTCCGAAAAGTTCCGTGAAGTTGTCGGAAGCGGGCTTGCAAGTGAATGGCCAGGCCAAGTCCGGCGCGCCGGCGGCACCCGCTCCGGCGGCGAAAGCTACCCCGGCAAAAAAGGAAGCTGCTGTGAAGGAAGTTGCAGCGAAAGAAGCCGCACCGAAGCCAGCTGCTGCGACCGACACCGCTGCGGCGCCAGCCAAGACAGCCGCTGAAGCGAAAAAAGAAGCTGCTGCCGCGAAGAAAGAAGCCAAGGCTGCCGCCGCTGCCGCCAAGAAAGAAGCTGCCGCCGCGCCTGCCGCTGCAGCGGCCGATGCCGCTCCCATGAAAACGGCTGCCGAAGCGAAGAAGGAAGCTGCCGCTGCCAAGAAAGAAGCGAAGGCTGCTGCCGCTGCCGCGAAGAAAGAAGCGAAACTGGCTGCCGCCGAGGCGAAGAAAGCGGAAGCCGAGAAAAAATAAGCGTTTTGTCGTAAAGCGTGTTGCGTGGTGGTGCCGCGCAGCACGAGAAGAAAACCCCGCGTGGTACCGGCCGCGCGGGGTTTTTTTATACACCTACAGCTGCGATTCGATCGGCAGCCAGCGCATCACGGACACCAGCAGGCGGCGCCAGAAGCCGGACTCCGGATCGTGCGTCCACACTTTGGCGGGCTGCTCGGTGGCGTCGGACCAGCGCAGGGCGCCGTTGTCGAGGAACAATCGATAGCTGGTGTCGCTCGCCGTCGAATGCAGGAACAGCGCGCGCATGTCGGCCGCCAGCGCGGCATCGTCGAACAGCACGCCCATTTCCGTATTCAGCTGGGCCGAGCGGGGATCGAGGTTGAAGGAACCGACGAAGCCCCGCTGGCCATCGACCACCACGGCCTTGGTATGCAGGCTGGCGCGGCTCGACCCCATCAGGCTGATGCGCTTGCGGTGCTGGGTCTTCAATTCGAACAGGGCGACGCCGCCACCCAACAGCGCCTGGCGGTAGCGCGCATAGCCCGCATGCACGAGGGCCACGTCGGTGGCGGCCAGCGAGTTGGTCAGCACCTGGACCTGGACGCCGGCCGCGATCTTGTCGGCCAGCATCGTGCTCAGCGCCGCGCCGGGCACGAAGTAGGGCGAGGTCAGCAGCGCTTCCTCGCGCGCGTCCGTCAGCAGCGGCAGCAGGCTGTGCATGAGCCAGTGCTCGCTGCGCTGCAAACTGGCCACGGGCGCGGCTTTTTCCGGCGGGTCCGACAGCACCTGCACTTGCCCGCTCCAGTGCAGGCGCAGCCGGCCATCAAGGTGGGCCTGCAGCTGGCCCGCATCGGTCAGCTGCTGGAGGTAGGGGGAAGCGCCCACTTCGCCCGTGAGCGTATCGAGGCGCGCACGCACAGCCTGCAGTTCCGGCGCGCCCGCGTCCTTGCCGGCGTGCAAGGCGCGTATGGGGAGGACGGCGCGGCTGTTCCAGAAGCGGTCGAAGATGTCGCTCGTCTGCTGCACGGCGGGTCCCACCAGCAGCAAGTCGGCATCCTGGAAATTGACTTGCTCGGCGGCATCAAAATATTCATCGCCGATATTGCGCCCGCCGACGAGGGCCACCCTGCCGTCGACGATCCAGGCCTTGTTGTGCATGCGCCGGTTCAGGCTGACGGCGCGCAAGGCCATTTCCACGGCGCGCCACCAGATGCCGTCGCGGTTGCGGCTTGGATTGAAGATGCGCACGTCGATCAGCGGATGGCTGTCGAGCGCGAGGATGGCGGCGTCCTGGCCGCGTGCGTTAATGTCGTCGAGCAGCACGCGCACGCGCACGCCGCGGTCAGCCGCGCGCAGCAGTTCGCGCACCAGCAGGCGTCCCGTGACGTCGTTATGCCAGATGTAGTATTGCAGGTCGATGCTGCGGCCCGCTTCGCGCGCGCTCAGGGCGCGCAGGGCAAACGCTTCCAGGTTGTCGTCGATCAGGGCCGTGCCGCTGTGGCCCGGGCGTTGCGCCAGCTGCGGCGCCAGCACGCGGTCGAGCAGGGTGGCATCCGTCGCCACGGGCAAGGCCGTTCCCGGCGCGCCCAGCGAACGTTCGGCGAAGCGCCCGTAGCTGTACAGGGCAGCGATGCTGAGCACGGCAAACAAGGTGGCCAGCAGCAGCAATTTGACGAGCATGCGGCGCACCGTCAGCGGACCGCGCGCATGCTGCGGCGTGCGGGATGGAGGGCGGTCTGGCGCATGCGTGCCTTTCGTGAACGGGGGAGTGGCCGATTGTAGCAGTTTCTACAATGCACGATTTTCGACCTGGAACATCCTTGCCTGCCGTCAAAAATGCGAGAATGGCCAGCTCAATCAATCATCGGGAGACGGCGGCATGGCAGGGATTGTGACGGCAATGACGGCAATGACGGCAGCCATGCTGTCGGCGAGTGTGGCGGCTGCGCCGGGCGCCGAACCGGCGCAGCAGCAGATACGGCAAGTGGTGGCCGACATCTCGCCGCAGCGCATCGAGGCGCATGTGCGCAAGCTGGTCAGTTTCGGGACGCGCCACACCATGTCCGATACCGTGTCCGACACGCGCGGCATCGGCGCGGCCCGGCGCTGGATCAAGGCGGAGCTGGAGCGCTGCGGCGCGCAGGCGGGCGGACGACTGCAGGTGGCGTTCGACAGCCATGTGGCGCCCGTGTCGAAACGCATTGCGCGGCCGACGGAAATCGTCAACGTGGTGGCGACCTTGCCGGGCAGCCAGCCGCAGTCGGCCGGGCGCATCTATGTCGTCAGCGGCCATTATGACTCGCGCGCCACCGACGTGATGGATGCGCAGGGCGACGCGCCCGGGGCCAACGATGACGCCTCGGGCACGGCGGCCGTCATTGAAATGGCTTGCGCGATGGCGCGCCACCAGTTCGACGCCACGCTCGTCTTCATGGCCGTGGCGGCCGAGGAACAGGGTTTGTTGGGTTCCGGCCACTGGGCGCAGCAGGCAAAGTTGAACAAGCTCAACATCGCCGGCATGCTCAATAACGACATCATCGGCAGTTCGCGCGCGGAAGACGGCACCGTCGATGGCGGCCAGGTGCGCCTGTTTGCCGAGGGTATCCCGGCCGTGAAGGAGATGAGCGACGGCGTGCGTGCCCTGGTGGCGACGGGCGGCGAAAACGATTCGCTCTCGCGCCAGCTGGCGCGCCATGTGAAACAGGTGGGCGAGCGCTACGTTCCCGGTTTCAAGGTCAACGTCATCCAGCGCGCCGACCGCTACCTGCGCGGCGGCGACCATATGCCGTTCCTGGCGCAAGGCTACGCGGCGCTGCGCTTTACGGAACCGCACGAGGATTTTGCTCACCAGCACCAGGATGTGCGCGTGGAAAATGGCGTGCAGTACGGCGACCTGCCGCAATTCGTCGATGACGAGTATGTGGCGAAAGTGGCGCGCGTGAATGCGGCGGCGCTCGCGTCACTGGCCCTGGCGCCGGCCGCGCCCGCCGGCGTGCAGGTGCGCACGGCCCAGCTGGAAAACGCCACTGCACTGGTCTGGCAGCCGAACACGGAACCGGACCTGGCCGGTTACCGCATCGTGTGGCGCGCCACGACGGCCGACCAGTGGCAGGGCGCGCAGGATGTGGGCAAGGTCACCGAGGCCAAGGTCAAGCTATCGAAAGACAGCTATTTCTTTGGCGTCCAGGCCATCGACAACGACGGCAATGTCAGCGTGGCCACCTATCCCATGCCCTTGCGCTAGGCGCTGTTGACAGGCAAGCGGGCAAGGAAACCGTGAATCTGGGAAACGACGGCCGCGCCTTCGCCCACGGCGGCAGCGACGCGCTTGGTGGAACCGGCGCGCACGTCGCCGATGGCGAACACGCCCGCCACGCTCGTTTCCAGCGCGGCCCGTTCCGGCAAGTCCGGAGGCGGGTAGGCTAAATGCGCGCCGTGGCCATGGGCGCGGCATTCGGCGCGCGTGACGTCGAAGCCCGTGCGGATAAAACCCTGCTCGTCGACGGCCACGGCGCAGTCGTGCAGCCAGTCCGTGTTCGGATCGGCGCCCACGAACAGGAATACACGGCGCACGGCGCAATCGCACTCCTTGCCCGTCTGGTTGTTGCGCCAGCGCACCTCCGTCAAGCCGTCGTCGTCGCCTTCGAGGGCGATGATTTCCGTGTGCGTGTGCAAGGTGATATTGGGCGTGGCGGCGATGCGCTCGATCAAATAGCTCGACATGCTGGCCGCCAGTCCCTCGCCGCGGATCACCATGTGGACCTTTGCGGCGTGGCTTGAGAGAAACACGGCGGCCTGGCCGGCCGAGTTGCCGCCGCCCACCAGGATGATTTCTTCCTGCCGGCACAGCTTGGCTTCGATGGGCGAGGCCCAGTAATACACGCCCCGTCCCTCATACGTTTTCAGGTTGGCCAGCGAGGGACGGCGATAGCGCGCGCCGCACGACAGCACCACCGTGCGGGCGCGCACCTGGGTGCCGTCGCACAGCTTGACGCGCAGCGGCCAGCTGTCGCACAGCAAGTTGGCGGCGCTGGCCGGGGTGGCGATCTCGACGCCGAACTTTTGCGCCTGCACGTAGGCGCGTCCTGCCAGTGCGCGGCCGGAAATGCCGGTGGGAAAGCCCAAATAATTTTCGATGCGCGCGCTGGCGCCCGCCTGGCCGCCGTACGCGCGCTGCTCGAGCGCCAGCACCGATAGCCCTTCCGAGGCCGCATACACGGCCGTGGCCAGGCCGGCGGGACCGGCGCCCACCACCAGCACGTCGAAGAGTTTGTCGCCGGACAAATCGGGCAGCATGCCCAGGCAGCGTCCCAGTTCCGCATTGCCGGGATTCTTCATGATCTTGCCGTCCGGACAGACCACCAGCGGCCATTCCTGCGGCGTGGGCTGGTAGCGCTGGGCCAGCGTGGCGGCCGCCGCATCGGTGGCCGGATCGAGCACCGTGTGCGGATGGCCATTGCTCGATAAAAAGCTTTGCAGATGGAACAGATTACCATTGCCGCGCGGGCCCACCAGCACGGGCCCACCCGAATTCGATTCGATCAGCGCCACGCGGCGCAGGATCAGGGCGCGCACGATGCGTTCGCCCATCTCCGCCTCGGCCACGATCAGCGCGCGCAGGGATTCCGAACTGATGTCGAGCAATTCCACCTCGCCCACGGCGCTGCCGTTGACGAGGGTGGGGCGGCCGGACAATTGCGCCACCTCGGCAATGAAGTGGCCGACGCCCACTTCGCGCAGCACGGACGCCTGCCCCAGCACTTCGTGGCGCGTGATGCTGACCCGCCCGGACAGTATCACCAGCATGCCGAAGCTGCTGCTGCCCGCCTCGAACAGCGTTTCGCCATCGGCAAAGCGCCGCCGCGTGCCGTAGCGCTGCAAGCGCTGCAGTTCGAGCGCATTGAAGACGGGCGAGATCTGGTGGCTGCGGCCCTGCAAGTCGAGGGTGGCGAGCTGGACGGGATCGTCCTGCGTCGTTTCGGGAATGAATTCGGGTGTGCTGCTGGCCATGGCGGGTCCGTTCGGAGGCTGAATAAGCAAATAACAAAAATAACTAACAGTGACGAGTCTAGCGCATGCGGCGCGCGCCTGCCGCAATACCCTTTGCGCACGCCCGGAAATGGCGGGGCGGCAGGCGCCATGCGGCGCGTCGCGGTGCAGCCGCATGCATACGCGGGCCCGGAAGCGGCCGCCGATCAGCGATACGCCGTCCAGCATCTCATATTAGAATGGGTCTTTGTTGAATCTACTCAAACAGACACGATGGCTTACAAGACACTTGAAGATACGATAGGCAATACCCCGCTGGTGCAACTGACGCGCTTGCCGGGTGCCGATGCGCTCGCGCGCAACAACGTCATCCTGGGCAAGCTGGAAGGCAACAATCCGGCCGGCTCCGTGAAGGACCGCGCGGCCATGTCCATGCTCAAGCGCGCTGAAGAGCGCGGCGTCATCAAGCCGGGCGATACCCTGATCGAGGCGACCAGCGGCAATACGGGCATCGCGCTGGCCATGGCCGCTGCCTTGCGCGGTTACAAGATGCTGTTGCTGATGCCCGACAATCTGAGCGTGGAGCGCCGCCAGAGCATGGCCGCCTACGGCGCCGACATTTTATTGACGCCGAAGACGGGCGGCATGGAATATGCGCGCGACCTGGCCGAGCAGATGCAGAAGGACGGCCGCGGCGTGATCCTCGACCAGTTTGCCAACGAAGACAATTCGCGCGCCCACTATGAAAGCACGGGGCCGGAAATCTGGCGCGATACCAATGGCCAGGTCACGCATTTCGTCAGCGCCATGGGCACGACGGGCACCATCATGGGCGTGTCGCGCTATTTGAAGGAGCAAAATCCCGCCATCCAGATCATCGGTGCCCAGCCCGAGGACGGTTCGCAGATTCCCGGCATCCGCAAGTGGCCGGAAGCGTACTTGCCGAAAATTTACGACAAATCGCGCGTCGACCAGGTGGAATACGTGAGCCAGGGCGTGGCCGAGCGCATGGCGCGCAGCCTGGCGGCGGAAGAGGGCTTGTTCTGCGGCATCTCGGCAGCCGGCGCGTGCGAAATCGCGCTGCGCATCTCGCAAACGGTGGAAAACGCGACCATCGTGTTCGTCGTCTGCGACCGTGGCGACAGATATCTGTCCACAGGTGTTTTCCCTGCGTAACGGGGAAGGATGTGAAGTGAGGTCGGCCAGAACGGCCTGAGAACTGCTGGAAATACCCCCTCCCCATGGCGGGGAGGGAAAACCTGCGAACTGGCAGGATCAGCCTTGTGGCGTTTCGCCTTCTTTTGGCTTGAATTGCTTGTCGCTGATGCGGAATTTGTTACGACGGTCACCCATCAGGTAACGCAGGTCGCGGATGCTCAGGTCGCTGACTTCGTGCATGCGGATCAGCAGCGATGCGCCGACCGGCAGGCGGTGGTGGCGAATTTTACTGATGACCGGTGGCGCCACTTCCAGCGCGCGGGACAAGGCTGCGTCGTTTTTCAGGCGCAGGTTTTCGATCAGGGTATCGAGCAGTCTGTTTGGGTTGTACTGGAGCAGATCGTCGGAGTCCGAATCGCTGTTCATATCAATGCCGACTTGGTTTGTCATGATGTTATTGTTCCTTCTGTAGTTGCACTGCAAAGTAAAAAACACTCGGAGCTCGCTCTTGCTGCGTTCATGTTCATTCTTTACTAAAAGGAACGAATTCACACACGGTACGATCCGGGATACAGTTTTTCATGATATATACACAATTGTACAACAGGATTCAATTTCAGGCGGGAAAGCCCGCTAATCTTGCTTTGTACAGAACCGGTGTTGTCTAGCTGCAACACCTATTTATTCTTTATTATGCTCTATGATAGAGCAAAAATTGTACTTTGACAAAAGTTAAGTATAAAACCACTACTGCATCCCGTGCCGCACAAAGGCTGGCGAGCGAGGCTGGCACATGTTATCGGCCCCACCATAGACCTGTTTGCCGGTCGCTTCAACATCGCTTACGCTTTCTTACAAGTAATATTATAACTTTACACTGACTTTCGGTTAGCGTGCGCGCACTTGACTGATGGCCTTGCCCAGGTCAATCACTGACATGGCATAAAAATAACTTCTGTTGTACTGAGTTATAGCAAAGAAGTTATTGGTTGCCAAGTGATACTCAGTTGCTTCTGAACCATTTTGTAAATCGATCAAGCCAAACAACATGTTCTGGGGCGTGGCCACGACGGTACTCACGCCGGCTTCCTGCAATTCACCCAGCCGGTATTTTGCTTGCAAGCCCTGGCCGACGAACTTTTCCCATGTGCGGCTGGCCGACACGGTGACGGGATACGTGCTGATGGCCGGGTCGTCGCGCCGCCAGCCATGTTCGACGAGGAAATGCGCGACGCTGCCGATGGCGTCGGCCGTGGAATTACGCAGGTCGATATGGCCATCGCCATCGAAGTCCACCGCATATTTCATGATGCTGCTGGGCATGAATTGAGGCAGGCCGATGGCGCCCGCATACGAGCCGAGCAGGGTCAAGGGATCGATGCCATCCTTGCGCGCGTACAACAGCGCGTTTTCCAGTTCTCCCTTGAAAAATTCCATGCGCGCGGCGCGGGTCGGGCTGTCCGGATAGGAAAACGCCAGGGTCGTCAGCGCGTCGAGCACGCGGAAACGGCCCGTATTGCGTCCGTACACGGTTTCCACGCCGATGATGCCGACGATGATCTCGGCCGGCACGCCATATTCGCGCTCGGCGCGCGCCAGCGCTTCCGCATTCTCTTCCCAGAATTTCACGCCCGCATTGATGCGCACCGGCTCGATGAAGCGGGCGCTGTACGCTTGCCAGTTCTTCGGCTTGCCGGGCGGCGCCGGCTTCATCAGCTGCACGGTCGATTCGACATAGCGCACCTTGCCGATCAGGGTATCGAGCCCGGCGCGGTCAAAGCCATGCTTGGCGGACATGTCGTCGAGGAAGGCGCGTACTTCTTTCCAGTTGGCATAGTCGACAAACTCGCCTTCGAAGTCGAATTTTGCCGGTGCTTTCTTGGCTGTCGCCTTGGCGGGCGGGGCCTTGGCCGCGCGCACGGCGCGGGCGCGGTCGGCAGCGGAAATATGGCTGTTTTCCCCAGCGTGCGCGGTCGTCAGGCACAGGGGAAGGGAGAGGAGCAGGGACAGGGCGGAGGTTTTGATCGGTAACAAGGAGCGTCTCATCGGCATTGGGTTAACAGGCGGCGCAAGCTGCGCCGCGCGCGGAGTTGTTCGTCTGGGTGGGCATTACCATACTTCATCGCGGCATAGATTGCCAGAAACTGTGCGATGGCGGCGTGCGCCTCTTGTGTGGCCTTGCCTGCGGCCAACCGTGCAGCATAGCCGTGCGGACCTTCATGCGGCGCACGGCTGTAGCCGCGCCGCGCCTGCTGGCGGCAAAATTGTGCGTACAGGGCGTCGAGCGGATCGCCTTGCCGCGCCTGCCGCCACCAGACCAGTCCACCGGCCACGGCGGACAGCACGGCCAGCACGGCGCAAGCGACTGCCAGCTGCTTCGCTGGCAAGTTTTTCAAGTGATCGAGCATGGCGCGCTGGCGTTGTGTCGTGGTGTCGAGCACCCAGCTGCTCCAGGCGTGCTCGGCCTGCTGCCATTGCTGGCGCCAGGCGGCAAGCGCCCCGTGCGCGCCGCCGTCGAGGCCGGCCAGGGCGCGCCACGCCGTCAGCGGCGACGGGGGCGGCGGCAGGGCGGCGTCAAGGCTGCGTTCCGTGCGCAGGGGCGCGACGGCGCCAGTGGGATCGATGCGCACCCAGCCCCGGCCCGCCAGCCACACTTCGCTCCAGGCGTGGGCGTCGGACTGGCGCACCGTCAGGCTGGCGCCGTCACTGTTGCGTGCGCCGCCCTGGTAACCGGTGACGACGCGCGCGGGAATGCCCATGGCGCGCATCAGCACGACAAAGCTGCCCGCGTAATGTTCGCAAAAGCCCGCCTGCGTGCGAAACAGGAAGTCGTCGACGCCATGCTTGCCCAGCAGCGGCGGTTGCAGGGTGTAGCGGAAGGGCGCGCGGCGGAAGTGATCGAGCACGGCGGCGATGGCGTCGGCGGGCGCCAGCGCATGCGCGCCGCTGCCGCGCAGGGCGCGGGCCCAGGCCACGCTGCGCGGATTGCTGCCAGCGGGCAAGGCCAGCCATGGCTGTTGCTGCGCGGCCGACAAGCCGGCCTGCAGCCGGTAGCGCGCTTGGGAACTGGCGCGGTAACGCACGGTCGAAGTAATGGGCTGTATGGTCAGCACTTCCAGCGCCGACGACACGACATACGGGTTGCCGGGCAAGCGTTCGATGCTGCGCGGCACGTCAAGCGCGAAGATGCGCCGCTGGCCGCTCGCCTGCAAGGTGACTTCGTATTGGCTGGGCTGGCCTTGCAGCGCGATGTCGATGCGGCTGTCGCCGGCAGTCGGGCGCCTGCCTGCGCCCCTGCGCGTCCAGGTGGCGCCGTCGAAGTCGCCCAGCAC
The DNA here is from genome assembly GCF_001758725.1 of Janthinobacterium sp. HH106. NCBI lineage: Bacteria > Pseudomonadati > Pseudomonadota > Betaproteobacteria > Burkholderiales > Oxalobacteraceae > Janthinobacterium > Janthinobacterium sp. HH106. Next base: position 29,346 of record NZ_LRIC01000025.1, read on the forward strand.
CACGCCGCGCCAATACAGCTGGTCTTGCGGCGGGATCGGCGTGCTGAAACGGGCCGTAAAGACAGGGTCGCTTGACAGGGCCAGCGAGGCGATGGCGCCCGGCTGCATGCTGTCGGACAAGCCCGTGCGTGCCTGCGCGTCTTCTGGTGCGGCGCCCCACAGGGGGCCGTCGACGCGCGGCACGGCAAGAAACATGACGGCCGACAGGGGGACGGCCAGTGCCAGCATGCGCCCCAGCAAATTTAACCGTTGCGCCAGGCGGGGCTGCACGGCGCCGTACTGGGCCGACAGCAGGGCGGCCAGCAGGACGATGACGGTGGCCAGCATCCAGGCAGCGCTGAGGATGCCTTGCGTATGGAAAAAGTTCGCCAGCAGAAGGAAAAAACTGAGGAAGACGAAGACGAAGATGTCGCGCCGGCCATGCATTTCCAGCGACTTCAAGGCCAGCAGCAGGGCCAGCATGGCCACGCCGGGATCGCGTCCCAGCACGGTGCCATAGCTGGCGTAGACGCCGGCGATGCCGAACAGGGCCAGCGGCGCAAGCAGGGTTAGCTGCGGCTGGCGCCTGCCCCGCACGGTAATGACGGCGCGCCACAGCAGCAGGGCGGCGCTTGCCATCGACAGCCATGGGGGCAGGTGCAGCGCGTGCGGAGCCAGCACCATGGCGGCCGCCAGCAACAGCAGCACAATGTCGGCTTTCTCGCGCGGCAAGCTGTTGAACCAGCGGATCATGGTGACTCCTTGCTGGGAGGTGAGTCGTGCAGGGCCAGTGCGCGCAAACAGGCGTCGCGCTGGCTGGCGCCCAGGGCCGGTGCCAAGGTCAGCGCGCCCAGGCGCAAGCCATATGGCAAGCCCGTGCGTTCCGCCTGCAGCACCCAGGCGGCCAGGCGCGACAGGCGCGCTTCCGGCGCCAGCGCGTGCAGCGAGGCGTGCTCGAACACGATGCTGCCATGGGATGCGCCTGCCGGCGCGCCGGCGGCAGGCTGGAATTGCTTGCTGAATACGTGCTCGCCGTCGTGGCGGGCGATCTGGCGCCAGGCCAGGCGGTGCAAGGGATCGCCTGGCCGGTAGGCGCGCACGCCGGCCAGTTCCAAGGTGCCATCGGGCGGGTCTGGCTGCCGTGCCTGCTTTGCCTGCTGCACCGTGAAGGCAGGCAAGGGCAGCGGCGGCGCGCCCTGTTCTGGCTGCGGATACACGAGCACGCGCGCGTCGGGCTGCCAGTGGCACCATGCCACAAACAGGCCCAGCGGAAAACTGCCGGACAGGCGCACGGAGGGTGCATCGAGCCATCCCCGCTGCGGCGCCGCCACGACGATGCTGACGGCCGCTTCCCCGTGGGCGGCGATGTCGGCCAAGCTGGGCGCTGCCTCTACACCGCTGATGGCAAGGTGGATCGCATGGCGCGGGCGCGCGCTGCGGTTGATCAGGCGCAAGGTGAACAAGGCGTGGCTGCCCGCGAACACGGGGTTGCCCGGCGTGGCGGCCAAGGCCAGGCCCGCCAGGTTGCGGCTGGCAAACAGCATGTCGGCGATGGCGCAGGCGGCGGCGAAATACGTGAGCGCATAACCGAGGCCCAGGCGGTAATTGACGGCGGCGATCCACAGCGCCAGCAGCAGCGCGGCAAACGCCAGGCCCGCGCGCGAAGGGCGGATGTGCACGCGCTGCGCGCCCAGCCAGGGACGCGCCGGCAGCCAAGAGATATTGCGCCAGCGCATGCCGCTCAGACGGGAATGCTCAACAGCATGTGCTGCAGCAGCGCGCGGCTATCCAGCGAGCCTTGCGCCGCATGCAGGCGGTGGGCGCAGACGGGCAGCAGCACGGCTTGCACATCGTCGGGCGTGACGTGGTCGCGTCCGGCCAGCGCGGCCCAGGCGCGCGCCGCCTGCAGCAGGGCCAGCGCGGCGCGCGGGCTCAGGCCATCGGCAAACACGCCCGGCGCGCGCGTGGCATGCACGAGGGCCAGCACGTAGTCGACGACGGCGGCCGAGGCGTGGATGGCGCGCAGGCCCGCTTGCGCCTGCAGCAATTCTTCCGCGTTCATGACGGCAGGCAAGGTGTGCAGCATGGCGCGGCGGTCGGCGCCCAGCAGCAGCGCCCTTTCCGCGGCCGCATCGGGGTAGCCCAGGGTGACGCACATGAGAAAACGGTCGAGCTGCGATTCGGGCAGGGGGAAGGTGCCCAGCTGGTGCGCGCAGTTCTGCGTGGCGATGACGAAAAACGGCTGCGGCAGCGCATGCGTGACGCCGTCGAGCGTCACTTGCCGCTCCTCCATCGCTTCGAGCAGCCCCGATTGCGTCTTCGGCGTGGCGCGGTTGATCTCGTCGGCCAGCAGCACTTGCGTGAACAGGGGGCCGGGATGAAAGAGGAAGCTGCCGCTGCCCCGGTCATACACGCTCATGCCGGCCACATCGGCGGGCAGCAGGTCGCTGGTGAATTGCTGGCGCTTCCATTGCAGGCCCAGCGAGATGGCCAGCGCATGGGCCAGGGTTGTCTTGCCCACGCCGGGCACGTCTTCGATCAGCAGGTGGCCGCCGGCCAGCACGCAGGCGAGGGCCTGGCGGATCTGCAAGTGTTTGCCGACGAGAACTTCGCCGATCTGCTGTGCGGCCTGGTGTATTTTCGAAAACATGCTATTTCTATCACAGTAAGTCGGATTATTTAATTTACAATCGCTTTGGCCAGGTCAAGTCGTGCCGCCCGCCCGTTGCGCGCACGTGGTAGATTAGAGAGGCAGCAAGGACGCCAAGGGCGGCACAGACCAGCCAGTGATTTTATGCGAGAACGCGCAGGGCGAACAGGAATGCCATGCAGTGTTCCCGGAGAATGGACAGAGACAGAGGTAACCAGTACAGCGCATGAGCACAGCCATTTATACCCATCCCGATTGCCAGCGCCATGAAATGGGCGACTGGCACCCAGAATCACCGGCCCGCTTGCAGGCCATCAACGATCAATTGATCCTTGCGCACATCAGCGACCTGGTCGAGCATCGCGACGGCGTGCGCGCGCAATTGTCCGATATCGAGCGCAACCACAGTGCCACGGCCATCGGCCTGGTGCGCGACAATGTGCCGCAGGAGGGCGATTACTATCCGCTCGACGGCGACACCCTGCTCAACGCGCACAGCTACGAGGCGGCACTGGCTGCGGCCGGCTCGGCCGTGGCAGCCACGGATGCCGTCATCGATGGCGAGATCAGCAACGCCTTCTGCGCGATCCGCCCGCCCGGCCACCATGCGCGGCCCAGCGAACCGATGGGTTTCTGCCTGTTCAATAATGTCGCCATCGCCGCCAAGCATGCGCTCGACGTGCGTGGCCTCGAGCGCGTCGCCATCGTCGACTTCGACGTGCACCATGGTAATGGCACGGCCGAGTCCGTGGCGCACGACCCGCGCATCCTGATGGTGAGTTTTTTCCAGCACCCGTTCTATCCGTACAGCGATGTGGAATCCTACACGGACACGCGCGTCAACGTGCCCGTGCCGGCCCGCTCGAAGGGCGATGCCGTGCGCCAGCTGGTGCTCGACCACTGGCTGCCGGCGCTGCACCGGCAACAGCCGCAGATGATTTTCATTTCCGCCGGTTTCGATGCCCACCGCGAAGACGACGTGGGCGGCATGGGCCTGGTGGAGGCCGACTACACGTGGATGACGCAGCAGATGATGGCCGTGGCCCATCAGTATGGCAAGGGCCGCATCGTCAGCTGTCTCGAAGGGGGCTACAACCTGTCGTCCCTGGGCCGCAGCGTGGCGGCGCACGTGAAGGCGCTGGCGGAACTGTAACGGCGCAACGCACTACAGCAAGGTGGGACGGCGGCTGGAATGCGTGTGGCGGTGGGTCTGATAGTCGAGCGCGTCGCCGGCCATGAAGCGGCGCCATGCTTGCGTGTAGACAAGCGATGATTTATCCGCATCGAAGCTGTCGAGCTGCAACATGTCGCGGTGGTGCTTGATTTCATTGACCAGTTGGTCATACAGCATTTGCAAGCCATAACTGTCGGCGCTCTGACGTTTCAAGCGCTCCTCGAGCTGCGCCACTTGCCCCTGCAGCTGCCTGCATTCCTTCTTCCAGTCATTGCGCGGCACGCGCTTGGGCGCCATGCCAGTGTGTTCCATCATCATATCGAGCTATCCCATCGCCTGTCTCCGTGCGCCTGTGCCAGCCAGTCCGGAAAACATTGCTTTTCATTTAAGAGGCGATATTAGAGCATACTTTTTTGTTTCTTTCAGTAAATATAAAAGTCCGCGTAGAAATATTTGACCCGGTTCCCGCGCGCGTATCACTGGCGCAGCGCCGCCTTCTTGGGTGGTGCCGGGGCGGCTTCCGCCATGTTGCCGTCATCGGCATACGTGAGGGTCAGCAGGGTATTGTCGTCCCAGCTCACGTCATGCAGCGGCGGCACGTAGCGCTGGCGGTCTTCCGTGATGCGGATGTCCAGCGTGCGCTCGCCCGAGCGCGCCTGCACGGCAAGCAGCTTGCGGAATACGGGAAACGGCACGTGGATCAGCGACGAGTGGCAAGGCCCGCCCGCCAGACGGAACAGGTTGCGCCGCACAAACGGCAGGTCATCCTGCTCGACGGCCCAGCGGATTTCGCATTCCAGGCGCAAGTCGCCCAGGCGGCGCACGTTCTGGGGCAGGCCCGGCGTGTGAATGTCGGCGCGCCAGCGCACGGTGTCGCGCTTCTTGTTGCTGACCAGGTCGGCATTTGCATCGTAGGCGGTCTTGTCGCGCGTCAAGGTGAAACCGCCGTCCGCTGCCAGCGGCACGGGGATGGACAGATTGTCGGCCGACAGGTGCAGGGTCACGCCTTCGAGCCTGGCCTTCGGCGTGGCGGGGATCAGCATGAAGCGCAGCGGCGCGCCTGGCGCCAGGCGCTGGTAGTCGGCGTACGCGTCAAGTCCCTTGAGCATGGTGCGGTAGGGGCGCAGGTCGGGATCGCGCGTGCCTTGCACGTCGACAATCTGTTGTATTTCCTGGTTCGCTGCGTCGCCTGGCGCCGCCGCTTGTTCCTGGGCCATGGCGGATAGCAGACAGGCGCAAAGGGGGACGAGGAGGAGAAAACGGGGAAGATGCATGGAAGGCGTGCCAGGTTGTACTTGCAATGTGGAAACCGGCCAGGCTGGACGGACTGCGGATATTATCATTCGTGTAACTGCCAAATTATCACCAATTGTCTCGTTCGCGTCGCACGGCTGGCGCTGGCGGCGGAAAATGGGACGTCGCGCCGGCAACCACGTAAAATAGCGGATTGACCGAACGATTTTGAAAGCAAGAGCATGGCGATACAATGGTACCCAGGACACATGAACGCGGCCCGCAAGAAAGCGGCCGAAACCATGGAAAACACCGATCTGGTGATTGAAGTGGTGGACGCGCGCCTGCCGGCAGCCAGCTGCAATCCCATGGTGGACGAGCTGCGCCTGTTCCGCCAGCGCCCTTGCCTGAAAATCCTCAACAAGACCGACCTGGCCGACCCTGCCGCCACCGCCGCCTGGGTGGCCTATTTCAATGCCCAGGAAGGCGTGACCGCGTATGCGATGACGACCAAGAAGCCGGGCGACGTGGCGCGCATCCCGGACCTGGCCAAGTCGCTGGCGCCGCACCGTGGCGTGCCGACCAAGCCGCTGCGCATCATGATCATGGGTATTCCCAACGTGGGCAAGTCGACGCTGATGAACGCGCTGCTGAAAAAACGCGTGGCCAAGGTCGGCGACGAGCCGGCCGTGACGAAAATGCAGCAAAAGCTGTACCTGGACAAGAACACCATTCTCGTCGACACGCCAGGCATGCTGTGGCCGAAGATCGCCATCCCCAGCGACGGCCTGATGCTGGCGGCCAGCCACGCGATCGGCTCGAACGCGCTGATCGAAGAGGAAGTGGCCGTCTTCCTGGCCGAGGAATTGCTCAAGCGCTACCCCGACTTGCTGGCAACCCGCTACGGCACCAAGATCGGCGAAGTCGACGCCATCGGCGTGGTCGAGGGCATCGCCGCCAAACGCGGCTTCCGCATCAAGGGCGGCGACTACGATTTCGAGAAAGCCTCGCACACCCTGCTGCTCGACTACCGCAGCGGCATCCTGGGCCGCATCTCGCTGGAAACGCCGGACACGCGCGCGGCCCTGATGGCCCAGCATGCGGCCGAAATGGCGGAAAAAGCGGCGAAGGCGGCGGAAATTGCCGCTGAAAAAGCGAAAAATGCGGCGCGGGGCAAGCGCGGCACGTAATGAAACAAAAGCCGCTAGCTAGCGGCTTTTTTAAATTCTGGTGTCAGACCCCCGGTGACGTAGGCGTCGAACCTGCCGTTGGCGGTGTTGCGGGTCTGACCCCGGCTTCCGAATTCACTCCAAAGCAAATTCTGGGGTCAGACCCCCGGTTACGTTGACGCTGAACCAGCCGTTAGCGGTGTTGAGGGTCTGACCCCGGCTTGCTGCTCATTTCCGCTCGCCGCCCCGAACCTGAAACTGGTCACGGCCAGCGCCCCAAAGAAATCCTCTTCGTGGTAGACGACGTGGGCCGCTTCCTGCTCGGCCGCGCCGAGCGCCACCATCAGCGGCAGCAGATGGTCTTCTTGCGGGTGGGCCTGGCGCGCGCCCGGGGCCCGGTCCCAGGCCAGCAACTGTTGCAGCCGCTGTGCCGGCGGCAAGGCCATGGTCTGGCGCAGCCACGCGTCGAACTGATGCGAGGCGACGGCGCCCGCCTGGCCGAACTGGCGCAGGTTGTGGTAACTCAGGCCGCTGCCGACGATCAGCACGCCTTGCCGGCGCAGGCCGGCCAGCGCGCGGCCCACCTCGACGTGCGTCAGCGGGTCGTAGCCGTGCTTGAGCGACAGCTGCACCAGCGGCACGTCCGCCTGCGGGTAGATGGGGAACAGGGCGCTGAAGGTGCCGTGGTCGAAGCCGCGCTCGTGGTCGAGGCGTGCCGGGTGGCCAGCCGCATCGAGCAACTGTTTTACCTGCGCCGCCAGCTCCGGCGCGCCAGGCGCCGGGTACTGGATTTGATAGGTGTGCGGCGGAAAGCCCGAATAATCGTAGATCATGCCCGGCTTGGGGCTGGCCGAGACGAGAAATTGCGGCCCTTCCCAGTGCGCCGTGACCACCAGCACGGCTTTCGGACGCGCGCCGATCTGGCGCGGGATATCCTGCAACGACGCTTCCAGCACGTCGTAGCGGCCGCCGAACTGGTCTTTCATGAACGGCCACGGGCCACCGCCGTGCGACAGGAAATAGGTGGGGAAGGTGTGCTCTTGCATGGCGGCTCCGCAGTGGAATGACTGATGCTATCGATGATAGTCATGCGCGCTCAGTTGATCAAGATCGCAATTATTGATATATCATTTCCATTTTGTTGATGATGGGGCAGTCATGGATACCTTGCGCAGCATGCGCGTGTTTCGCGCCGTGGTGGAGCTGGACAGTTTTGTGCGCGCCAGCGAGCGCCTCGATCTGTCGCCGGCCATGGTCAGCAAGCACGTGATGCACCTGGAACGCCACCTGGGCGCGCGCCTGCTGAACCGCAGCAGCCGCCACCTGAGCCTGACGGAAATCGGCAAGGTGTACTTCGAACAGTGCCGCGACATGCTCGACAACCTCGACGAAGTGGAAGCGACCGTGGGCCGCACGACGGTGGTGCCGCGCGGCATGCTGCGCCTGAGTGCCCCTGTCTGGTTCGCCAACGCCATCTTTACGCGCACCCTGGTGGCTTACCGCGAGCGCTTCCCGGAAGTCACGTTCGACATCGATTTGAGCGGGAGAGTGGTCAACCTGGTGGAAGAAGGTTTCGACCTGGCCCTGCGCGTGAGCCAGGCGCCGTCGCCGGCCCTGATCGCGCGGCCCATCGGCAGCATTGCCTTTCACCTGGTGGCCGCGCCCGCCTACCTGGCGCGCGCGGGCCGGCCGCAGCTGCCGCAAGACCTCACGCAGCACGCCATGATCAGCTATTCCTTGTTGGCGAACGGCAATGAGCTGGCCTTCGACGGGCCGCAGGGACGCGAGACGGTGAAGTTTACGCCCGTGCTGCAATGCAATAACGAAAGCCTGCTGCACGCGGCCGCGCTCGACGGCATGGGCATCGCCCTGCTGCCGTCGTGGCAGACGGATGACGACCTGGCGGCGGGGCGGCTGGTGCGCCTCTTCGACGATTTCAAGCTGGCGGGCGGCAAGGTGTACGCCGTCTATACGAGCCGCCGCTACCTGTCCTCGAAGGTGCGCACCTTCATCGACTTCCTCGCCGATGAAGGGCGCCTGGGGGCCTGACTAGGCGATTGAACGCCTGACGTCGATCAGCGCGAACAGGCGCGCGCTGCGCATCCACGCCAGCACCAGCGCCGCCAGCTGCGTGACCAGCAAGCCGGCCGCGATGGCCAGCGGACCGGGGCCGGCCAGGTTCAGCCGTGCCACGCCCAGCAGCGCATACAGCGCCAGTCCCAGCACGGTGATGACGAGGTAGATGGCCAGGCAGGCCAGCGGACGCCGGCGCAGCATGCCCAGACCCCGCCACCAGGCCTTGACGGCCGACGTGCGGCGCCGGTCGACGGCCAGCGCCGCGCGGCCCGCGTCGAGCGTGGCGCAGGCCAGCAGGAACAGCACGCCTGCGAGCAGCAAGGCCAGGTGACGGGCCAGGTCGGCGTCGGCTTCCAGGATGGCTGTCGCCGCATGCCTGTCGGCCAGTTTCAGCGCGCCGGCGCCGATCGCCAGTGCCACGCCCAGCGGCACGATGCTCCACAACAGCATGCGCAGCATGCGGCCGTATTCGCTGAAGGCGCCGGTCAGCAGGGCACCGAAGCCGGGTGGCGCGGGGGCGCGCGCGGCCGTCACCACCAGGCCGCTCAGCAGCGGCGACAGCAGCAGGGTCAGGACGATGGCGGCGATGGCGGCCTGGCTGATGGCGGCCCCGTTGCGGCTGGCATTGGCGGCCAGGTCGGCCAACGTCATCAGGTCGAGCCGCTGTGCCAGCGCTGCCGCATGCACGGCCTGGTCGAGGCTGGCGCTCAAGGTGCGCCAGACGGGAATGACGGCAACGATGGTCGGGATCAGCAGCAGGCCGGCCCACAGCAGCAGCAAGCGCCATTGCAGGGCGGCGCGGCTGGCGCGCGTGGTCAGGGTCAGGCCGCTGGCCCGTGGCGTGGAAGTGGCGCTCATACGATGGCGATCAGGGAAAGCAGGTATTGGAAGGCGGCGGCGATATCGAGGCTCCAGCGCCGCGCGGCGGACGTATCGGCTTTCAGGGTGCGGCTGTCATCGAGCTTGTTGACGTCGAGGTAGTGCACGCGGTCGGGATCGAGTTCGGCCGAGACGGCCTTCACGGGCTTGCTCCAGGTGTAGCGCTGCCACAGCTGGTCGTTGTCCCACACCACGCGTTCGGAACTGCCGTCGGCGAATTTCACCAGCAGTACCTGCGGCACGGGCGCGCCGCGGCGGCGCAGCACCACGCTGGTCAGATAGGGATACGGTCCCGTGCCGGGCTTGGCGTCCGGGTGCGCCTTGTCCCACGCTTCGCGCACCTTGTCCTCTTCTTGTTCCAGCGCCTCGGACGTGCGTTCCACGCGCTTGCCGTTCACCAGCGCCAGGCCGGCCAGCGGCGTCTGCTCTTCGCTAGTGAAGCTGCCGATGCGGTCGTCGATATTCGCGCTGGCATGGACTTGCTGCGCGAAGACCTGTTCCACGATGCGCCGCTGGCCCGTCGCCTCGGCCAGCGCTTCGCGCAGGTCGGCCACGCTGGGGTGGCGGAATTTCCATTGTTCGTAATAGGCCTTGAAGCCCCGTTCCATGGCCTCGCTGCCGATGCGCGCTTCCAGGTCGCGCAGGGTGGTGGCCGTGCGGCTGTAGACGGGCCCCACGCCCTGCAGGCGGTCCCACGCATTCTGGCCCAGCGGGTCGGCCGCATCCTGGCGTGGCGCGGCCATGCGTTCGGCCTCGAAGACCTTGAAGGCGGGAGCGAAGCCCAGGCGCTTGAGCAGGGGCGTGGTGGCGTGGATGTCCTGGCCGCGCGCGCGCAGCATGCGCTGGTCCCAGTACTCGTTCAAGCCTTCGTCGAGGATCGGTTCCTCGAATTCGTTCGAGGCCAGGATGCCGTAGAAATAGCCATGGCCGAATTCGTGGATGGTGACGAAGTCGAGGCCGAATCCGGCGATGGTCTTCGGCTGCAGGCTGGCGAAGCTCGAGGCCGTGATGAAGGTCGGGTATTCCATGCCGCCTGCTTCGGCCGCATTGAACGGCGGGATCACCACCGTCAGGGTCTTGTACGGATACGGACCCAGGGTACGCGAGAAATATGTCAGCGAGTCTTTCGCCGCCTGCAGCGCGGGCGCCGCGTTCGACGCATACTCGGGCGGGTACAGCACCTTGATGGCCACGGGCGGGCTGCCAGGGGCGCTCCAGCTGCCCGTCAATGGCGCTGCGCTGCGCTTGTCGGCCGTCCAGGCGAAATCGTGCACGTCGCCCTGCACATAGTGGTGCGTGAGCATGCCGTTTTTCTCCTGCGGCGCGCCCTGCAATTCACCGGTGGCGCCCACCGTGTACTCCCTGGGTACGGTCAGCTTCACGTCGTAGCGGCCGAAGTCGGCGTAGAACTCCGAATTGAGGTGAAATTCATGCGCGTTCCAGCGCGGCGCGGTGGCGCCCCGTTCGCCGGGCAGTTCCAGCACGGCGATCTTCGGGAACCACTGGCCCACCAGGTGGAAGCTGCCGAAATAGCCGGTGCGCGCGATGACGCGCGGCAGCTGGTCGAAGAAGCGCATGTCGAGCGTCGTCTCGGCGCCCGGCGCGACGGCCTGTGGCAAGTCGACGCGCACGACGGTGCGGTCGGTGGCCGGGCCGTTGTCGGGCTGGACGAAATGCCAGGGCGCCTTGGCGCCGTTCTGCGTCACGCTGCGCAGTTCCATGTAGCCCCACTCGCCGTCGCGCGTGCCGACGCCCGAGCGAAAGCCCGTATCGAGCTTGCGCTTCTCGGTAAAAAAGGTCGAATGCTCGCCCTCGAAGGCGTTCAGGTACAGGTGCAGGTACACGCTGCTGACGGCTTGCGCGCTGCGGTTGCGCCAGCGCAGTTTCTGCCGGCCTTCTATCGTGTGCTTGACGGGATCGAGCGTCGCTTCGATCTGGTAGTCGACCACGCGGTCCGACAGGGTCGCTTGCGCGCCCGTGCGCGCGCCGCCCCAGGCGTTGCTGGCGCTGGGCGTGGCCACGGCGGCCGCATGCGGCGAAGCGAGGGCGATGCCGTCGGCCGACGGCGCCGGCGGCATGGGTGCGCTGGCCGGCTTGCCCTGGTCCGGCTGGGCGAACAGCTCGGCCTGCAGGGCCAGGCCGGCCAGCAGCAGGGCAGCGATGGCAAGGGCTTTGAGCTTGCCTTCGAGGGGGACAATGCGGCGGCGCGGCGTGCTACGACTTTCCATGCGTGACTCCCACAGTGACTTGTTGATTTTCAAATGCAGTCGGCTGCGCCCAGGATCGCCGGGTGCTCGTTAATATACCTGTAAAAATTACAAATAAGCAATGGATTATGCTGGCAGCCCAGCTCGCTGTTGCGGCGCCGCGCGCCGTGCGTATAATGATTCGCTTTTGCCATCCTCCTACTACCGTGCGTTCGCGCCCAGGTAGCGCACCCAGCTTTCCGCCATGATGCCTGCCCCTTCCGCCCTGACCATCGCCGCGCGCATCTTGCTCTTGTGCACCCTGACCATGCCTGCGCGCGCGCAGGACGGCGCGGATGGTGGCGCGGCCGGCGTCACGCACGGCGATTTGTCCGCCGAACTGGCGCAGGGCGGCCAGCACAGCATGCGCGGCGCCCTGTCGCGCGACCAGGGCGGCATGTCGCTCGACGTGGCCATCGATGGCCTGCGCAATGGCAATTACCGCGATGGCAGCGTGTTTCACCAGCGCGGCTTCAACGGCGGCGCGGAATGGAAGCTGCGCCAGGGCCGCTTCGGCTTCAGCGCCGACCAGCTGAAGCAGGACACCCGCTATCCCGCGCCCGAAGCACCGTTCCTGGCCTTGCTGGCGGCCCGCCCGGAAGACCTGTACCGCTATGAGGTGCGGCGCGCCAGCGCCTTCGTGCAGCGCTATGTGGGCAGTTTCGAGCTGGGCGTGGAACTGTCGCAGCGGGAAAAGCGCGCCACGGCCCACTATGCGGGCGAGGACGGCAGCATCGAATCGACGTACAGCAGCCGCCGCCGCCAGCTGGCGCCGCGCCTGCGCCATTACGGCAAGGTGGCTGGCGTGGGCACGGACACGGAAGTGGGCCTGGACCTGATGCAGTGGCAGCGGCGCTCGGGCCGCGCGGGCGATGCGCAGCGGCGCCAGTACTCGCGCGCGCTGTTGCTGCGCGAAGAGCTGGCCTTCGGCGGCCTGTATGCGCCGCGCCTGCTGCTGGGACTGCGGCATGAACAGTTCCAGTTCGACCCGGCCGACATGCCCGCCGGCGGCAGCGACTGGGAAAACCAGAATGCGTGGGACTTGCAGGGCAGCCTGCAGCTGCGCCCGCAGCTGAGCGTGTACGCCAGGGCCGCGCGCAGCTACCGCATTGATGACGATGGCTATACCCGCGCCGGCTACCGTCCCCTGGCGGGGCAGCTGCGGCGCGAAATGGAAGTGGGCGCCACCTACGGCGACGCGGCGCGCAGCGCTTCCGTGCGCGTGTTCAGCGAGCGCCTGAGCAACCAGATCGTCTTCGACCAGAACCTGGGCCAGCTGGGCTTTGCGGGCAACCTCGATCCCTCGCGCCGCGCAGGCATCGCCATCGAGGCCGGCATGGCGCTGGCGCGCGACTGGCGCCTCGACGCTCAGCTGCGCCAGGTGCATGCGCGCTATGACGATTACGCCTATGACGGCCCGGACATCGCCCTCGTGCCGAAAACCCTGGCCAGCCTGCGCCTGTACTGGACGGGGCAGGGCGGCGCCAGTGCCGACGTGGGCGTGCAATGGCTGCGCGCCCTGCGTTACGGCCCCGATTTCGCCGGCAGCTGCCTGGCGCAAGTGCCTGCGTTTGCCACCGTGGACGGGCGTTACGTGCGCAAGCTGGGCGCGTGGGAGCTGGAGCTGGCCGGCAGCAACCTGGCCAACCGCCGCCATTACGGCGATGCGCCGGGCTGCCGCTCCAGCATTTACCTCAACGATGCGCGCCAGTTGCGCGTGGCCGCGCGCTACCATTTCTGAGGCACGGGCACGGCGGCGCTTAAGAGCGGCTTAATCGGGCGCAAACGGAGCGCGCAAAAACGCCTTTTTTCCGCCCGGGCTTCATCGCCCGGCGCAAAAAGTGGTAATCTCGCCCCGTTCACGACCACTTATGATGAAGGATTATTATGCGTTTTCTGCGTTTCTTGCGTCCCCTGCTTGCCGCCGTCACCCTGGTGGCGGCCACCGGCGGCGCCATGGCGGCCGATACCGGCTTTACCACGCTCCCGACGCCAGTGCGCACGGACACGGGCAAGAAGGTGGAAGTGGTCGAGTACTTCATGTACTCGTGCCCGCATTGCTACGCGCTCGATCCGCTGATGCACGACTGGGTCAAGAAGCAGGGCGACAAGATCGCCTTCCGCCGCATCCACCTGGCCTTCTCGGGTCCGAAGGATCCGCAGGCGCACGCTTATGCCACCCTGGAAGCGATGGGCCAGCTGGACCAGTTCCACGACAAGATCTTCCGCGCCATCCACGTCGAGCGCAACCGCCTGAACCGCGATGACGCCATCCTCGACCTGCTGGTCAAGAACGGCATCGACAAGGCGAAATACCTGGACATGTTCAATTCCTTCGGCGTGCAGACCAAGCTGAAACGCAACGAGCAACTGATCGCGGCCAGCAAGATCGACAGCGCGCCGACCATCGTCATCGACGGCCGCTTCGTGACGTCGCCGGCGCAGTTGTCGCGTCCTGGCCAGTCCGAGCCGCAAACCCAGGCCGCGACCCTGCGCGTGATGGATGAACTGGTGGCGCGCGTCCTGAAAGAGCGCGCTCCCGCGCCAGCGAAGAAGTAACACCGGAGAACACCATGAAACAGCTGCCCTGGACCCTGTGCGTACTGGCCGTCGCCCTCGTGGCGTGGTTGTCGATTGCCATCGTCAACGTGGAAAACCAGCGCAATGCGCTGGCCAGCAAGGCTTGCGTGGACCCCGCGTTCAAGAGCGAGGTCGATGCGAAATGCCTGTCCAGCGTGCAGACGCGCGAACACTGGTGGCAGCACCTGACTTATGCCATGACGCACTTCAGGTCATAGAACGCCGGATAAAATCTACTGCGCGTCGCGCTTTGCGGCCGGCGATGCTCACCGGCTCGGCGCCCCCGTACAAAGTACGGTTGCGCTTCTTGGCCACAAGGGGGCGCCGAGCCTCACTGCCGCTCGCTACGATTTTCTCCGGCGTCGTGACGATGAGGGATGGATCGGCAAACTGCCCGCTTTGTGCGGGCTTTTTTACGTCTGCAGCTTGCGGGTATCATGAGACCAAAACCATCGAGGAGGGACAATGAAGGAAGTGATCGTGATTACCGGCAGCAGCCGCGGCATCGGCGCGGCGACGGCGCTGCTGGCGGCGCGCCAGGGCTATGCCGTCTGCGTCAACTATGTGCGCGATGCGCAGGCGGCCGGGGAACTGTGCGCGCGCATCGTGGCCGAGGGCGGCGAAGCGATCGCCGTGCAGGCCGACGTCAGCGAGGAAGCGGACGTGGCGCGCCTGTTCGATGAAGTCGATGCGCGTCTGGGCACGCTCACGGCGCTGGTCAACAATGTGGGCGTGCTGGAGCGGAAATGCCGGCTGGCCGAGATTTCCGTGCAGCGCCTCGAGCGCGTGCTGCGCACCAACGTGATCAGTTACTTTTTGTGTTGCCAGCAGGCCGTGCGGCGCATGTCGACGGCAAACGGCGGGCAGGGAGGGCGTATCGTGAATGTCTCGTCGGTGGCCGCGCGCATCGGCTCCCCGGGCGAATACATCGATTACGCGGCCTCGAAAGGCGCCGTCGATACCCTGACCCTGGGCCTGGCGAAGGAAGTGGCGGCCGAAGGCATCCGCGTCAACGGCGTGCGGCCCGGCATCATCTACACGGACATCCACGCCTCGGGCGGCGAACCGGGACGGGTGGCGCGCCTGGCATCGGGCGTGCCCATGCAGCGCGGCGGCCAGCCGGAAGAAATCGCCGATGCCATCCTGTACCTGCTGGGGCCGGACGCGACGTATGTGACGGGCAGTATCCTCGACGTGGCGGGCGGGCGCTGATTTTCAACGCATTTTTAACTTATTTTCAACCCTGGCAAGCAATTGCTTCAAGTGTGGGGCCAATTATCAAGCAGGGCAAGCGAGTCCAGAATGACGGTGTGCCATATGCACGCCGATCAACTCATTTGGAACCACCATGTCCACTTTTGCTCCCGCCATCCTGGCCCTGTCCCTGCTGGCCGCCGCGCCGGCCCATGCCGCCATCAATCTGCCCATGCCCGCCCATTTGTCCGGCGCGAAAGCCGACGCCGCGGTGGCGCTGGCCGCGCGCCGCTATGCCGCGTTCTGGGAAAGCGGCGACCCGGCCCTGGCGCGCCTGGCGCTGGCCGACGATTTTACGGACCGCACCTTGCCCGCCGGCCGCCCGCAGGGATTGGCCGGCCCGCTGCAGGCGTCGCAGGTGTTTCACGCGGCCGTGCCGGACTTGAAGGTGGACATCGAGGAGATGCTGGTAGCGGGCGACCGGGTGACTTTGCGCCTGCATTTCACGGGCCGCTTCACGGGCGTCTTCCCCACGCCGCAGGGACCCTTGCAGGGGCAGGGCCAGGCCATCGATTTCCATGCGTTTGATCTGTACCGTGTCAATGCGCAGGGGCGCATCAGCGACAACTGGCACCTGGAAGACAACCTGACCTTGCTGCGCCAGCTGGGCGTGCTGCCGCAGTAAGGGCGGCCGTCAGGCTTGCAGCGCGGCGAACTGCTGCACGAGGAAGTCGGCCAGCAGGGCGACGCGCGGCGGCTGGAAGCGGCTGCGCCGGTACAGCAGGTTCAGGGGGACGCTGTCGGCAAAATAATCGTCGAGCACCGTCTGCAAGCGCCCCGCGCGCAGGTCGTCGCCGATGTCGAGCAGCGATTTGTAGGCGTAGCCATGGCCGGCCACGGCCCAGCGGCGGATGATTTCGCCGTCGTTGCTGTGCCAGTCCCCCGGCAGGCGCAGGCTGTGGCGCTTGCCGTTTTCGCGATAGCGCCATTCCTGCGGCGCGCCGTCGCCGGCCGTGAGCACGAGCGTGGGCAGCTGTGCCAGGTCGCGCGGCGCGGCCGGCACGCCCACCTTGGCGGCCAGCGCGGGCGCCACGCACACGACGCGCCGTCCCCGGTGCAGCAGGCGCGCCACCATGTCGCTGTCGGGCAGCTCGCCGTAGCGGATGGCCAGGTCGATATCGTCCTGCACCAGATTGGCCGTCATGTCCGTCAGGGTCAGCGCATGGCGCAGCTGCGGGTGCA
Source organism: Janthinobacterium sp. HH106 (assembly GCF_001758725.1). NCBI lineage: Bacteria > Pseudomonadati > Pseudomonadota > Betaproteobacteria > Burkholderiales > Oxalobacteraceae > Janthinobacterium > Janthinobacterium sp. HH106. The sequence goes on from NZ_LRIC01000025.1 coordinate 45,768, forward strand.
GCGCGGCAAAGCGGTCGAGCATGGGCAGCAGCAGCTGGCGGCCGATGTCGGACGGCGCCGAGATGCGTACCACGCCGCGGACGGCGCCGCCGCCCGCGTGCAAGCCGTCTTCGGCCTGCGCCAGCAAGTCCAGCGCCTGTTCGCTGTACTGGCGGTAGTGCAAACCTTCTGCCGTCAGGCGCAGCTGACGCGTGGTGCGCTCGAACAGGGTGGCGCCCAGCGCCGTTTCCAGGCGCGCGATGGCGGCGCTGGCGGCGGCCGGCGACAGGCCGTGCTTGCGGCCGGCCGCGGAAAAGCTGCCCAGCACCGCAGCGTCGAGGAACAGGGCGATTTCCGCCAGGCGTCCGGCGCCGCCGCGCATCATGCCGGGTGCGCCGCCGCTGGTTTCGGCGCCGGTGCCGAATGGGGCGTGATCACCACGGTGCAGGTGGTGCCGGCTACCAGGACCTGATTCCTGTCTTGTTCATCTATGTGGATGCGCACGGGCACGCGCTGCGCCAGGCGCACCCAGTTGAAGGTGGGATTGACGTCGGCCAGCAGTTCGCGGCCCGTGGCGGCGTCGCGGTCGGTGATGCCGCGCGCGATGCTCTCGATGTGGCCGTGCAGGGTGCCGCCGCTCATCAAATTCATTTCCGCCTTGTCGTCCTGCGCCAGCATGCCCAGCTTGGTCTCTTCGAAGTAGCCGACGACGTAGTACGAGGCGCTGTCGATGACGGCCAGCTTGGGCGCGCCGACGGCGGCGAAATCGCCCTTGTGCACGTTCAGGTTCGTCACGTAGCCGCTGACGGGGGCGCGCACGGTGGTGCGTTCCAGGTTCAGTTGCGCCAGCGCGCGCGCGGCCACGGCGGCCTGCACTTGCGACGAGGCCGAGCTGGCGGCGTAGGCCGCGCTTTCGCGGCTTTCCGTCGAGATGATGCTGGCGTCGAGGCCTGCGCGGCGCTGCGCTTCCTTGCCGCGGCGGCCCATTTCCGTTTTTTGCGCGGCCAGCACGGCGTCGGCCTGGGCCAGTGCGCTCGCATAGCGTTCCTTGTCGACGACGAACAGCACGTCGCCTTTTTGCACCACCTGGTTGTCGCGCACCAGCACGTCCGTGACGGTGCCGGCCACGTCGGCGCTGATGTTGACGATGTCGGCCTTGATGCGGCCGTCGCGCGTCCACGGCGACTCCATGTAGCGGTCCCAGACGGTCTTGCCTATCCACAGGGCTGCTGCCAAGAGCAGCAGGGTGATTGCATAGCGTGTCAGTTTGCTTACCATGTCGGCAGCCTTTCCTTGATTGGGTTGAACAGTTTTTTTTATTTGTAAAGCGATAGAGCCAGCGCGCCGAAGATGGCGATGAAGATGCACAGCCGCGCCAGCGACGGGTGCCATACCATGCGGTACACGCCCAGCCAGCCCAGCACGCGGTCGAGCAGGGTTTGCAGGCCGATGCTGAGGATGAACAGGGGCAGCAGGGTAGGAATCAGAATTCCGAACAGGGCGAATTCACGCGGCATGGTGGTCTCCGGCGCCAGGCGCCATGTGGTCGAGTAATGAGGTGTAGATCGAATGCAGGTCGGCCAAGGCCGTCTGCAACCGTGCGCTGCGTTCGGCTGTCGCTTCCGCTTCCGCTTGCGCCGCGCGCACCACGGCGCCCGCCTGCAGGGTGGCCGCCAGCGCCGCCTGCAGTTGCGCATCGCCGCGCGTGCGCAGCCAGGCGGCGATGCCGTCCACGCACTGCTGCAGCGCATGGCGCGTGGCGCCCGGGCGGGCGGTCGCGATCAGTTCGCGCAATTCGATCACGGAATGGCCGATCTCCAGCAGGGTCAGGGCCTGGCGCACGACGGCGCGCGTGGCCTCGCCCGGCGCCGGCCCGGCCGCCGCATTGAGCTGGCTGAGCAGGTCGCGCACGCGGTTGTCGAAGCGGTGCTTGACTCGTCGCGCCGGGGCCGTGCACGCCTGCAGCGCTTCGCGCCACAGGGCCGGGCCGATGTGGTCCTTGTGCCCCATCGTATGTTCGGGCAGCAGCACGGCAAACACGAGGGCGGCCAGCATCAGGCCGACGATCAGCGCCATGCCCGTGTTCAAAAAGGCCGCGCCGTCGACGTGCATCAGATTCGTCGGCGCCATCTGCGTGATGAAGGTCGACACGCCCAGGCCCACGCCCAGCTTGGCGGGATTCGTCATCAGGTACAGGCCGACGGCGAGGAAGGGCGCAAAGCTGAGTACCAGCATGGGGAAGCCGTCGCCGTGCACCAGCACGAAGTACACGCAGACGAGCGACAGGGGCATGGCGATCAAAAAACCCGTCAGCACTTGCCGGATCATCAGGATGGGGCGCGGCGAGGACGAGGCCAGCGCGCAGAACACGGCCGCCATCAGCATCGCCGTGCTGGCGTAGGGCCAGGCGAGGAAGTAGGCGCCCAGCGCCAGCAGGGCCAGGCTGATGCCGGCGCGCGCGCCGCTGGCGAGCACCAGCGCGGGCGGCGTCTTCGGCGCATATGCCTGCGGCGTGCTCACGTCGAGCGGCGTGTCGTGCACGAGGCTGAAATACACTTCGTGAAAGCGGCTCATGTCGCGCGCGAAGCGCTCGAGCAGCTCGCAGACGGTGTCGAAATCGATGCGCTGCGCATGCGCGATGGCCGCGCCGTCGATGTCCGCGCGCGCCTGCGCCAGCGCCGTCTGCAGATGCCGCTGCATGGTGTCGAGCGAGTCTTGCGAAGGCGTCGTCTGCAGCGCCTCGGCGACGATGGCGTACAGGGGTGCGCAGACCTGCATGACCTGGGTTTCGCCATCGCGCTGCAGGCGGTCGAACAGACGGTGGAAGGTATAGAAGGTGGTCAGCGCCGTCATGAAGGTGGCGTTGAAGGCGTGCAGCTTGCGGTTTTGCGCGCGCACGTGGCTCACTTTGCTGGTCACTTCGAACAGCGCAGCCGAGCGCCCCAGTTCCAGCGCCGCCACGTCGGCGGCAAACTGCAGATGCGTCAGTTCCACCTGGGCCGGCGTGAGCTTTTGCTGCAGCACGTCATGGCAGAAGGCGAGGAATTTGCCGTAGCGCGCCTGCACCGTGCGCATCACCTGCGTGCCCTGGTGGCGCGGCAGCAGCACGCTGGAGACGGCGGCCGAGCAGATGATGCCCAGGCCCACTTCAGCCACGCGCGTGACGGCCAGCGAGAACACCTGCATCGGCTGTTCGATGGCGGGCAGCACGATCATGCAGGCCGTGTAGCCGGCCAGCACGTACACGTAGGACTGGGCGTTGCGGTGCAGGGCCGAGCCGCTCGTGCACAGGCCCACCCACAGGGCCAGGCCGGCGAACAGCAGCACGGGCTGCTGCGGGAACAGGCCGATCAGGGTCAGCGCTGCCGTGCAGCCGAGCAGAGTGCCGCACAGGCGGTAAAAGCTTTTTTCCAGCACCATGCCGCTGCTGGGCAGGGCCAGGATGATGGTGGTGGTCATCGCCGTGCTCGGCGAATCGAGGCCCAGGCGGTAGGCCAGCCACAGCGCGCAGAACGCGGCGATGAGAGTCTTGCCGACGTAGATCCAGCGTTCGCCTTCCGTCGCGCGCCAGTCCTGCAGCGCCATCGCCAGCCAGTGGGCCGCCCGGTTCAGGGGGCCATATGTGGGTTTTGTTGCTGTGGCTGGCGTCATCGATAGGCTATCAGTTCTGGTTGTTGAGATTGTTCAGGTTGCGCAGCTGGCGCATGTACAGCTTGTCGAGCACTTGCAGCTCTTCTTCCGTGAACCCGTCGTACAGGGCCGAGGTTTCCTGGTACACGTCGGGCAGCGCCGTTTCGATCAGCGCGCGGCCCTTGTCGGTCAGCGAGATCATCACGGAGCGGCGGTCGCCGGGGCGCGTGCCGCGGTGGATCAGGCCGCGCGTTTCCAGGTCGTTGCACACGCGCGTCAGGTTGGCCGGCTTTTCATGGCACGCCATGCCCAGGGTGCAGGCGTTCGAGGTTTCGTCGTCCGTGCCGTACAGCACGGCCAGCACCATGTAGCTGGCATCGACCAGGTCGTGCTTTTTCAGCGCGGCATTGGTCAGGTCCTTCATGCCTTTTTGGATGTGGTACGTCATGCGCAGCAGGCGCATCAGTTCCATGGGGAAGCCTGGCATGCGCGTGCGGATGTTTTGCAGCCGCTTGGAGGTGGCGTCAAAAGCGGTCATGTCATATTCCTTCATGTGTGAATAAAGTTCCGATTGTATCTTGTTGGGCTAGGGCAATGCCAGGATTGCAAGCTTAGATGCCGCCTCCTAATGCATTCATCAAGGAAACGTACAGATCGAGCTCGCGCGCCCCATTTTGCGCCTGCTGCTGTTCTTCCGCCAGCAGCGCCACTTGCGTGTTGAGCATGGCGATGGCGTCGCTCATGCCCGCCTTGTACGCTTTTTCCGCCAGGTCGCGCGCGCGCTGCGCCGTGGCCAGCGCCTGCACGGTCAGCTGATGCTGTTTGGCCAGCGACTGGGCGCGGGTGACGGCGTTGGCCACGTCCGACATGGCATTGATGACGGTGGCGTTGTACTGCTCCACGGCACCGTCGTACACGGCCGTCTGGCTGCCCAGCTGGGCGCGCAGGCGGGCGCCGGCAAAGATGGGCAGGCTCAGCGCGGGTGAGGCGCCGCGGACCTCTGAGTTGGCGTCGAGAAAGTGGCTGAAACCGAAGGCCTGGAAGCCGGCGAACGCCACCAGGTTGACGTTAGGGTAAAACTCGGCCTTGGCCGCGTCGATGCGCTGCGCCGCCGCTTCCACTCGCCAGCGCTGGGCGGCGATGTCGGGACGTCGGCCGATCAGGTCGGCCGGCAGGGCGGCGGGAATGGCCAGCGGCTCGTCCAGGCGCAGCACGGGGCGCGTGAGCGCCGCGCCGGCCGCCGGCCCCTTGCCCGCCAGGGCCGCCAGCTGGTTGCGCAGCAGGGCCAGCGACTCGGCCGACTGCTCCAGCTGGCGCCGGCCGGCCGGCAAGGTGGTTTCGATTTGCGCCACGTCAATGTCCGTGCCGATGCCGGCCGCCTTGCGCTGGCGCGTGATGTCGAGGATGCGGGCGCGCTGCGCCAGACTGCGTTCGATCACGTCCTGCAGCTGGAATTCGTATGACAGCTGGATGTAGGTGCGCACCAGCGCCGTTTCCAGGGCCAGGCGGGCCATCTGCGATTCGGCCGACGCCATCTGCACGTCGCCCAGGGCGGCGGACAGGGCGGCGCGGTTGCGGCCCCACAGGTCCAGGTCGTACGAGGCCGTGACGGTGGCCTGGTTGCGCCACGCGTAGTTGCCGGCCAGCGGCGCCGGCGTGCTGCCGTGCTGCGAATACAGTTCGCGGTTGATGGAGACGTTCGCGTCCGCCTGCGGGCCGGTCTTGTCCTCGGCCGCGCCGGCCAGCGCCTCGGCCTGGCGCACGCGCGCCTGGGCGCCGCGCAGGGTGGGGCTGTCGGCCAGCGCCTGGTCCATCAACCGGTTCAATTGGGGGTCGTGCAAGTCTTGCCACCATTGCGTGCGCGGCCATTGTATGGCGGCGCTGGCGGCCGCATCCATGGCCTGGCTCGCCTGCAGCTTGTTGGCGTCGAGCATGGCCGATTGCGGCGCGATATGGCCCATGTCGGCGCAAGCGCTCAAGGCAAGGATCAGGCTGGCGGCAAGCAAACGGCGGTGCAGGGACATGCAGGGACTCCGGGAGAGGTAGTGTTGGGGGTGCTGCTGGGGTATCACAGCTCGCCGCGGGGAGCTTCGGGAGTGGCCCGAGTGCTGCGCCGCAACTGAGTTGTTACTGACTGAAACCGGCTGACTGGTTTCTTATTGCACGACGTGCTTGGCCGTTTGTGCGACATCAAAGTCCGCTTCCGTTTGCGGGATCAGGCCAGCCTTGCGGGCGGCGTAGAACTCGGCCATGACTTGTTCGCGCGTCACTTTGCTGGCGGCGGTGGCCGGCGTTTTCGGATAGTCGACTTCGCTGGTGGCGATTTCGCCGGCGTTGCGGGCACGGATGTATTCGGCCGTGACGTCAGCGCGCGTGAGTTGCTGGCTGGTAGCGGCAGGCGCGGCGCTCTGGGCAAACGCCGAAGTAGCGGTGGTAATGGCAAACAATGCTGCGATGAGTGATTTGGCTTGCATGATAAGACTCCAAAATGTGCATGATGGCTGGGTGGATGGGCCGGATCGCCACGTACCGGTCGGTTCGGCGGCATGGCGCTGGTGGGCGCCGTGCCGCCGATGAAGCAGTTTCTGGATGAGAAGATGCTTACTTGGATTAACTATAGCAATGAATAGTACATTTGTGAAGTAAATTCTGAAAATAGTTGTGCGCCGCCGCATTTGCCCCTCGGAAAAGGTCGGGCAGGCGTGCGCCACTGGACTGGCCAGGAGAGTAAGCTGGTTTTTTTGTTAACGGGAGTCAGCCATGAGCAGCAGCACACTCGATCCGGACAATTTGCCCGTCACGCCCGACCGCGTTCTGGGCTCCGGCCATGGCAAGGGCGCGCTCGGTCCGAGCGACAGTTCCGACAGCGGCAGCGACATGCAGGGCGTGCCCGGCCAGGATGCGGAAGAACTCGATAACGACAGCGATGCGGCCGGCACGGGCGAACGGGCCGGCGTGGAGCCGCGCAATACGGCGCCCGACGGCGGCGATATCGATGTCGATCATGTGGAAAGCCTGGCACCCGTGCGGCCCGCAGAGGAGGGCGATGGCGAACCCGGCGTTCTCCAGGCGCCAGCGCCGCGCCCCTGATGCCGGTGGCCGGCCGCAAATTGCCGCCCTTCTGGCGCCATCAGCGTAAAATGCTGGCAAGGCGGCGTGCGCGCCGCCATGGCCAGCCGGCCGGCACAGGATAGGATGTCAGAGGATGCAAACGCAGATGTCGGAAGAGAAAGAAAAAGGCTTGATGTCGATGTACCGCGAGACGCGGCCGCGCGAGTTTTTTGGCGAAAAAAGTAACACCAATCACCTGGCCTGGAGTGCGCTGGTGGTCTTGCTGGCGCTGGCGTTCTGGCTGATCGTGGCCCTGGCGGCGGCGGAAAACCAGCGCTATGCCCTGGAAACGAAGGCGTGCCAAGATCGCGTGTTTCCGACGGAAATCGACACGTCTTGCCTGAAACAGGTCAAGTCGCGCGATCACTGGTGGCAGCACGTGGGCCACGCGCTGGTGAGGATGGGCGCCTGACCCGGGCGCACGCTGGCTGAACGATCCGGCGGAACCTGGCGGCGGCGAAGGCCGCCGCGGTGATGGAGCGATAGTGCGGGAGGCGCCATGCCACGCGATCACTCGCGCGAGCAGCCGCAATGGCTGCTCGCGCGCCACAGTGCCTTGACGGCGCGCCAGTTGCTGCGCGCCTATGGCTTGCTATGCCTGTTTTCCCTCGTCATTGCCGCCGCCTTTGCGCTGCGCGGCCTCTGGACCATTCCCGTCTTTTCGTTCGCCGAACTGGGCCTGGTGGCCGCCGCTCTGCTGCACTACCTGCGCCACGCGCGCGACTATGAACACATCGCCCTGCGCGACGGCGAGCTGATCGTCGAACAGGTCAGCGCCGGCCGCTGCCGGCGCCACCACTTTTCGCCATGGCGCACGCGCGTCGAAGTGCCGCAAGGGCCGCGCCAATTAATACATATCAACGATATGTGTGATGCTACCCGTCATGTGGCGGTGGGCGTGTTCGCCACGCCCGAGCGGCGCCGGCAAGTGGCGCAGGAGTTGGGCGCGCTGCTGCCGCCCTATTTGGGCCCGTAAAACTGGAAAGTCTGTACTACCAGCAAGGTGGTGGGAAAGCCCGTGATGGTCTTGAACTCCTTGACGCCGGTAATCTTGTAGGCGCCGGCCTGGAACGCTTCGCCTTCCTCCCAGCTGTGATCCTTCATGGCAAACTGCAGCAGGCGCTTGTCGTTATAGCGGTAGCTGAAGATGGTGTAGGCGCCGACGCGGCTGGTGACGACGAAGCGTTCATCCTGCGCGTCGGCGATGAGCAGGATGCCCGGATAGCGCCCGATGCCGGCCTCCTCGTTCTGGATGCGCAGGATCACATCGGTAAAACTGCATTCGGCGTCGCGGATCTTGTCGCGCTTCGTGGCGATCTGCATGACCTCGTCGTAGCTCTTGTTATGCACGATCGACCATTGCGGCGAGTCGCAATAATTGGCCGCGCTGGCAGGGGCCGCACAGGAAAGCAGTAAACACACGGTGATGGCAGGGATGGCTTGCATGGAACCTTGTCGCGGATGTCGTGGGAGGCGGCAGTCTACCTGCTGGCTGCCGCCGCCACAAGCGCGGGACGATCCTCAGGTGGCCCGCGACGGGCCTTCCCACAGATTGATATGGCCTTCGCGCGCCTGCACGTCGATGGCGGCCAGCTCGTCGGCCGTGAACGACAACTGCTGCAGCGCGGCCACGTTTTCGCGGATTTGCGCGCTGCTGCTCGCGCCGATCAGGGTCGAAGTGACGCGTGGATCGCGCAGCACCCAGGCCAGCGCCATCTGCGCCAGGGTCTGGCCCCGCTGCGCGGCGATCTGATTCAGGGCGCGCACGCGGGCCAGGTTTTCCGCGCTCAAGTGCTGTTGCGTCAGCGAACCGCCGCCGGGGCGGTTGACGCGCGCATCCTGCGGCACGCCGTCCAGGTATTTGTCGCTCAATAAACCCTGCGCCAGCGCCGTGAACGTGATGCAGCCCATGCCCTGCTCTTGCAGCGTGTCGAGCAAGCCGTCTTCCTCGATCCAGCGGTTGAGCATATTGTAGGCAGGCTGGTGGATCAAACACGGCACTTTCCATTCCTTCAGCAGGGCGGCCGCCTCGGCCGTCTTTTGCGGCGAATACGAGGACAGGCCCACGTACAGCGCCTTGCCCTGCTGCACGGCGGTCGCCAGCGCGCCCATGGTTTCTTCCAGCGGCGTGTCGGCGTCGTAGCGGTGCGAGTAAAAGATGTCGACGTAGTCGAGACCCAGGCGTTGCAGGCTCTGGTCCAGGCTGGCCAGCACGTATTTGCGCGAACCGCCGCCCTGGCCGTACGGACCCGGCCACATGTCCCAGCCCGCCTTGGTGGAAATGATCAGCTCATCGCGGTACGGTAAAAAATCGTCGCGCAGCAGCTTGCCGAAATTGCTTTCCGCGCTGCCGTACGGCGGGCCGTAGTTATTGGCCAGGTCGAAATGCGTGATGCCCAGGTCAAACGCGGTGCGCAGCATGTCGCGCTGCGAAGCCAGATTGTTGCTGTCGCCAAAGTTATGCCACAGTCCCAGGGACAGCAGCGGCAATTTCAGCCCGCTGCGCCCGCACGTGCGGTATGGCATGCTGTCGTAGCGGTTCTCGGCGGCGTGATAGGTCATGGCGTCTCCTTGTAAATGAATCGCCTATTTTGGCGCAAAATCAAGGTGTGCGTGCGTGCGCCTTGCGCGCGGCGGGACGCGCCTTACAATGGGCGTTCAGGAATCTCGCAAGGAGCGGACATGGAAATCGAATTGAAATTGCTGCTGGCGCCGCAGGACGCGCCCCGTCTGCGCGCCCACCCGCTCTTGGCGCAGGCTGCGCAAGGTGCGCCGCAGGTGCTGCAGATGCACGATATCTATGTCGATACGCCCGATTTGCAGCTGTGCCGCCACCATGCGGGCTTGCGCGTGCGACAGGTGGACGGGCGCTGGGTGCAAACGCTGAAGGCGGGCGGCACCGTCAACGGCGGCCTGCACAGCCGCCACGAATGGGAAGGCGACGTGCCGGGGCCGCAGCCGGATCTGGCCGCGCTCGACTCGGCCATCGGCCGCAAGCAGCCCATCCGCGCGCTGCTGCGCCGGGACGCCGTCCGCGACGCCTTGCAGCCCGTGTTTACCACGCGCATCGAGCGCACCGTCTGGCAGCTGCGCACGCCGCAGGGCGACCAGATCGAATGCGTGCTGGACCAGGGTGTCATTGAAAGCGGCGCGGATGGGGCCGATGGTGCCGATGGTACCGTATACAGCGTGCCTGTCAGCGAGGTCGAACTGGAATTGAAGCAGGGGCAAGCGGCCAGCCTGTTCGACGTGGCGCTGGCGCTGCTGCGGGACGTGCCGCTGCAGCTGGGCCACATGAGCAAGGCGGAACGCGGTTACCGCCTGGCGGTGCCGCAGCCTTTGCAGGCGGTCAAGGCGCAGCCGCTGTCGCTGGATGCGGCCATGTCGGTGGAGCAAGTGTTTGTGGCCATCGCCGGCAATTGCCTGGAACAGGTCAGCGGCAACCAGGATGGCGTGGCGGCGGGCGAGGATGTGGAAAGCGTGCACCAGATGCGCGTGGGACTGCGCCGTTTGCGCTCGGCGCTGGGCATGTTCAAGTCCCTGCTGGCCTTGCCGGACGCCTTGAAGGCCGAACTCGACTGGCTGGGCGGCGCGCTGGGCGAGGCGCGCGACTGGGATGTGTTGGCTGGCAATACCCTGGCGCAGCTCGATGGCGAGGCGCAGGCCGATGCGGCGGCGCTGGCACAGGCGGCGCACGCGCAGGCGCGGCTCAAGCACCAACAAGCCGCCCAGGCCGTCACCTCGGCGCGCTACACGGCCTGCATGCTGGGCTTGCAGCGCTGGCTGCAGGCGCGCGCCTGGCGCGATGGCTGTTCCGCGCGCCAATTGCGGCGCCTCGATGCGCGCGTGTCGCCGTTTGCCCGCGCCACCCTGCGCAAGGACCAGCGCCGCCTGATGAAGCGCGGCAAGCGCCTGCTGCATGCCACGCCGCAGCAGCGCCATCAAGTGCGCATCGCGGCCAAGAAGACGCGCTATGCGACGGAATTCTTTGCCTCGCTGTTTGCGGGACGGGCCGTGAAACCGTATGTGGGACGCTTGTCGGCCTTGCAGGATGAACTGGGCTGGCTCAACGATGTGCAGGTGGCCGACCGGCTGCTGCAGCAATTGCCCGAAGTTCAGGCTGGCCAGGCCGACGAGGCTGACCAGTCCGCCCAGGACGGCTTGCGGCTGCACGCGGCCTTCGTGCGCGGCTATCTGGCGGCGCGCGCGCAGACCGATGGCAGCGATGGCCGCATGCACAAGGCCTGGCGGCGCTTCAAGGCGGTCCGCTTGCCGGCCTGAATCCGCTTTTATCGGGGCGCGAGCCCAGGCCAGGCTAGGCCAGCGGCCGCTGCAACTGGCGCTCGAGGATGGCCAGCGGCGATTTGTGGGGGGCGGCCATGGCGCGCACGGGCAGCAGCCAGGTTTGCTCGAGCGCATGCTGTCCCCGCAGGGCCGCGTGCGATACGGCGTCGCTGAAGACGATCCACGTCTGGCCCGGCGCGAATGCGTGGGTGTATTGCTCCACCTGCGCCTGGTAAGCGAGATCGGCCTTCATGGCGTCGTGCAGCTGCAGCATGTAGTGATCGTAGGCCGTGCGCCGCGACTTGGTGATGCGCAGCCGGTGCAGCAGCGTCGCCAGCACGGGCTGCGGACGCTTTGCAAGAGGTAAAAAATGCTGCGCCACCTGTTCGAACGGCGCGCCCAGTTTCCACACGCGGGGCGCGCCGCGCGGATGGATGTTGCTGAAGACGCGCAGGATGCGCCGGCCCTGCGTGGGTGAGGAGGGGAAACTGTCGACGTGCAGGCGCGTATCGTCCTTGCGCCAGGACGTCACCCGGCCGGCGATTTCCACGGGGCGAAAGCTGCCCTTGCCTTGCTGCAGATGGGGAACATAGCCGGGCAGCAAGCCGGCCAGCAAGCGCTGCGTGTGCTGCGCATAACGTTGCATCAGCGCGGCCAGCAGGGCCGCATCGCAGGCATCGCCGTGGCCCCGCACGCCGCGCGCCGGTTCCCAGCTGATGTTCTTGGCGCTGCTGGCGCTACCCACAGCGCCGTTCAGCAGGGCATGCTCTTCCGGTTGCAGGGAAAAGCCCAGGCGGGGCAGCAGCACGACTTGCCCATCTTCGAGTGCCTGCAGCGCCGCCGCCTGCTGCGCGGCGCTGCCGCTGGCGTCCCACCGGTCCAGGGAAATATCGATGAGTTTGCTCATGGCACAAACGGGGAAACATCGGAGCGGCCAGTATGGGCGCTTGCCGCCCGCTCCCGTTTGCGCTGGCGCAGACTTACATCACAGTTTGCTGTTCTGGCAGCCGGCGCTCACGCATTCGCGCACGCGGTCCTGCAGGAATTGCGCGCGTTCGATGGTGGTCTTGGTGGCGCAATCGAGATTCACATAGAAGCCCGACGATTCGCGTTTCGAACAGGCGTCGTTGCGGTTGGCGATCCACGCCAGCTGGCCCGATTTCAGCTTTTGCTTGCCGCCGGCATCGAGCTTGGCGGCGAGTGTCTTGTAGTTGGCGTTGAGTTCCTTGTCCGCTTCCTGGTACACCTTGTTGAGGCAATACAGGCCGTCGAAGTCGTTGCGCGGCGTGTCGCAGGCCGAGTTGGCGAAGGCGGAACCGGAGGCAAACACGAGCAGGGCAAGCATGTATTTTTTCATGGCGGGCTTTCAGAAAGTGGTGGGGCAGGATCGGTGAGTAGTACAGCGCTCTTGCGCATCGTATAACATTTTCTCTCCCGCCCGCGGACGCTTGCGGGCGTGCTCCGTCAGCCCCGCCGGCACCGTCAGTAGGCCAGGCGGCCCGGCACGCTCACTTCGATCTGCGTGCCGGCGCCGGGCCGGCTGTCGATGCGCAGGCTGGCCCCGATGCCGGCGGCGCGCTCGCGCATGCCGACCAGGCCCCAGTGGCCGGGCCGCTGGCCCGCCTGCGCCACGCCATCATCGAGACCGCAGCCGTCGTCGCGCACGCGCAGGGTGAATGCCTGCTCCGCATAGTCGAGTTCCAGCACGATGTTTGCCGCCTCGGCATAGCGCGAGGCGTTGAACAGCGCTTCGCGCGCGATGGCATAGACCTCGTCATGCACGCGCGGCTGCAGGCGCCTGCAGCTGCCGCTGACGTGCACGGTGAAGGCGTGCGCGCGGTGCTCGGCCAGGCCCTTGCCGAATTGCTGCAGCGCCAGCCGCAGTTCGTCCGGTTCGGCCGAGGCGCGCAAGTCCATGATCTGGTCGCGGCCTTCGATCAGCAGCTGGTCGGCCAGGTTGAGGGTGCCGTCGAGGCGCGCCCGTTCGCGCGTGCCCTTGGGCAGCATGTCCGCATGCGCATGGAACGACAGGATCAGGCCCTGCACGCTTTGCAGCAGGGTGTCGTGCAGCGAGCGGGCGATGCGGGAGCGTTCGGCCAGGCGCTCCTGCAAGCGTTCCTGCAGCCGTTCCTGCATGTTGCGCGTCAGGTGGCGGATGCGCAGCACATAGCCGCCGTACAGCAGCAGCGCGGCGCCCAGCGCCAGCAGCACGACGAACCACGGCGTCTGCACGAAGGCGGGTGCGATGACGATGTCGAGCTTGGCTCCCTGCGTGTTCCACACGCCGTCTTCGTTGGCGGCCGTGACGTCGAAGCGGTAGCTGCCCGGTGCCAGGTTGGTGTAGTACGCTTCGCGGCGCCCGACCGCCTCTTGCCAGCCGGCGTCCACGCCCGCCAGCCGGTAGCGCAGGCGCACGCGTTCCGGCATCGACAGGCTCAGCGCCGTGAAGCCGATCTGCAGGGTCTTGCTGCCTTGCGGCAGCTGCAGCGGCTTGCCATCGTCGAGCGCGTAACGCGCGCCATTGGCCAGCAAGCTGTGGATCTGCACGGGCGGCGGCAGGCGATTGCGGCGGATATGCAGCGGGTCGAGCATGGCGATGGTGGCCGAGGTGGAGAACCACAGCTTGCCGTCGGGCGCATGGATCAGAGAAGGCACGGGGCGCAGTTGCGAAGCATGGCCCTGCAAGCCGTCGAGTGCGTCGAAGCGTTCCGAGGCGACGGCGCTGCCGTCCCGCATCCACGCGGCCAGGCTGGACGCGCCGATATGGCTTATGCCGTCCGCTCCATGCAGCCACAGGTCGCCGTCCGGCAGGCGCACGATGCCCGACACGCCGCGAAACGCCGCGCCGCGCGCGCCGCGCAAGGTGTGGAAGCGCCCGGCGCGGTACAGGGCCACGCCGTTTTCGCCGCCGGCCCACATCGCGTCGCCATCGCGGTACAGCTGCAGCACGGTGCCCACCTGCAGGCCCTCGGCCGCGCCGAGCCGCCTGACGGCGCCCGCGCGCTGGCCGTCGGCCACCAGGCTGACCGTATTGTCGGCATGGCCCAGCCAGACGGTGCCGGCGCCATCGATCGCCATGGCCGTGGTCAGCACCGCCGGCAGGCCGGACAGGCCGCCGTTCGCGCTCCATTTTCCTTCGCTCAGGCGAAACAGGCCGCCGCCGGAAAACGAGGCCCACAGGGCGCCCGAGCGGTCCTGCTGCAGCGCCTGCGGATCGAGTCCTTGCACGGGCGCTGTCACGCGCGTCATGGCGCCGTCGCGCGCGCGGTGGTGCAGCTCCTGCTCGTTGCCCAGCCACAGCGTGCCGTCGGGCGCCCAGTGGCTGGCCGCCAGCGCCCCTTTCAAAATCACTTTTTTCACCCCGTCGGCCGTAAAGCTGCGCACGTCGCTCACGTAGTCGCCGATCCACACGTCGCCATCGGGTCCCGCCAGCATGCCTGGGTGGTCGAAGGGCACGGCGACGGGCAAGGTCTGCAGGCGGTTCGGTCGCAGCCGGTCCAGGCCCGTCGAGGTGCCGAACCACAGATTGCCCTCGCGGTCCTGGAACGACGTTTGCGGCAGCGGGCCGCTGATGCCGTTCTGGCGCGTCAGGCGCTGGGCCGGCAGACTGGGGCCGGCAGGGTCGAACTTGCGTTCGATGCCATCGGGTGTCATCAGCCACATGGTGCCGGCGCGGTCGAAGCGCATGCCGTTGCCTCTGGCGTCGGGCCGGATGGGCGCATCGCCGCGCGGCGCGCTGGTGCGCACGCGGTAGTAATTGCTGTGCGTGTCGACGGCCCAGATGGCACCATCGGGCGCTTCATCCATGCTGGTGAGCATGGTGCGCGGCCAGGCATGGGAAAAGCGCGCCTGGCCCGGCCTGCGGAAAAAGACGCCATGCATGGTGCCCATCCATTGCGTGCCATCGCGCCCGAACAGGATCTGGTACACGCGCTTGTCGGGCAGGCCCACGTTGGCCGCTTGCGCGACGAAGCGGTCCGCGCCCGGCGCCAGGCGCGCCGCGCCATCGCGCGTGCCGACCCAGATGGCGCCGTCGGGCGCTGCCTCGATATGGAACACGGCGCCCGGCGGCAAGCCGTCCGCTTCGCGGTAGGTGCGCGCGCCACCCTGGCGAAAGACGCTGACGCCGCCGAGACGGTAGCCGACCCACACGGCACCGTCCGGCGGCGTGGCCAGGCCCAGCACATTGCTCGATGGCAGGCGGTGGTCGTACACGCTGTCGACGCGGTCGAAGCGCACGCCATCGTAGCGGTACAAGCCGGTGGCCGTGGCGATCCACAGCCAGCCATCCTTGCCCTGGGCGAATTTGAGCACGTCGACGGGCGCGCCTTGCAAGGCACCCCAGGCATTGTGGGTGTAGTCGGACAGCAGGGGGGCGGCCGCGCATGCGTGCAGGTGGCACGCCAGCAGGGGCAACATCAACAGGCGGCGCAGCAGGCGAGCGGACATCGGTGCAGAGGAAGATGGCGGTGGCGGGGCAGTGATTGTAGCGCAGCGCCGTGCGTTTCAGCAGGCGAAAAAAAACCTGCGCGGGATGGCGCAGGCTTTTTTTGCCCTACGTTGACAAGGACCGCTTACGCGAAGTTCTTGGCAACGAAGTCCCAGTTGACCAGGCCCCAGAACGTTTCCACGTACTTGGCGCGCAGGTTGCGGTAGTCGATGTAGTAGGCGTGTTCCCACACGTCGCAGGTCAGCAGCGGCTTGTCGCCGGTGGTCAGCGGGCAGCCGGCGTTCGAGGTGTTGACGATGTCGACGGAGCCGTCGGCTTTTTGCACCAGCCAGGTCCAGCCCGAACCGAAGTTGCCCACGCACGACTTGGTGAATTCTTCCTTGAACTTGTCGAACGACGACCATTTGGCGTTGATCGCGTCAGCCACGGCACCCGTAGGCGCGCCGCCGCCGGCCGGCTTCATGCCGTTCCAGTAGAAGGTGTGGTTCCATACTTGCGCTGCATTGTTGAAGATGCCGCCCGACGATTTCTTGATGATCTCTTCCAGCGACAGGTTCTCGAACTCGGTACCCTTGATCAGGTTGTTCAAGTTGGTGACATACGCCTGGTGATGCTTGGCATAGTGGTATTCCAGGGTTTCTTTCGAAATATGCGGCGCCAGAGCGTCCATTTCATACGGCAGTGGTGGCAGAGTATGTTCCATGTGATGTCCCTTTATGGTGAGTATTCGGAGTCTACCGGCCTGCGGCCGGAGGGTTGAGCCAAGCTTGCTTGAAGCAGGCATTCTTGCTGAACGAGCCACTATTGTAAAGCGGATGCGCCATTGCTGCAGATTCCGCCACGCGTTGCGGATGACGGTGGCGTAGTGATTCTCGTTCAGCCTGAATCGGGCGTCATGCTCTCCGCTGTGGATGCTATCGGATGCGCCGCGTGGTCTCGCGTACGATCAGTTCCAGCGGTGGAATGGCGGCCTGCACGGCTTCGCCGTTGATCAGTCCCAGCAGCGCTTCCGTGGCGATGCGGCCGATGTCGTACAGGGGCTGGTGGATGGTCGTCAGCGGCGGCGTCGTGTAGGACGAGCCGGGCAAGTCATCGAAACCGACGAGCGAGATATCGTCGGGTACGCGGATGCCCTTGCGGTACAAACACAGGCGCACGCCATAGGCGGACAGGTCGTTGGCGGCGAAGACGGCGCTGAATTGCTGCTGCGTATCGAACAAGTGGTTCATGGCCAGCATCCCGCTTGCCTCGTGGAAATCGCCTTCCGCCATCAGTTTCGGGTCGATGGCGATGTCCGCTTCGCGCAGCGCGCGCTGGTAGCCCGTCAGGCGCTCGGCCGCATCCGTGTTGTTGGCGGGGCCGGCGACAAACGCGATGCGCCGGTGGCCCAGTTCGATCAAGTGGCGCACGGCCAGGTAGGCGCCGTATTCGTTGTCGAGCTTGAAGCCGATGGCGCTTTTCGTTGCCAGCAGGCGGCCCGTCGAGACGATGGGCCGCTGCTGCGAGAAATCGAGCACGCTCTCGTCCGAGATGCGCCCCGACAGCAGGATGATGCCGTCGACCTTTCGCGCCAACAGCAGACGGATACGGTCCGCTTCTTCCTGCGCATTCCAGTGCCCGCTGACGATGACGGACGCGTAGCCCGTGTCCTTCAGCCCATCGTCGACGCCGCGCAGGCTTTCATCGAAGAAGGGGCTGGAAATATCCTGCACCACGATGCCGATGGTCATCGAGCGGCCCTTCTTCAAGCCCTGTGCCATCTGGTTCGGCGCGAATTTCATGTGCGCAATGGCCGCCAGCACGGCGTCGCGCTTGTCGTCGGAGACCCTGGCCGTGCCGTTCAGGATGCGCGAGACGGTGCTGGGCGACACGCCGGCCTGGCGGGCCACGTCGAGCAGGGTGGAAGGGGGAGCAGCGTGGGCGCTATCGTTCAAGGCGGTTCCTGGGTGTCAAGATGGCTGGTCGTCAGTGCTCTGAAAACCTTTTCATCGAAAGATTACCATAAATGGCCGATAGCGCCGCAGATCGGGGTAGGTCGGTGTAGGTCGGGTTAGCCCGCAGGGCGTAACCCGACACATCACGGCCAGCAATGCGCCGGAACATGCCTCTGCCGCCAACAATATTGTCGGATTACGCGTTGAAACGCTAATCCGACCTACGCTTGAAAACGTTTTCACAAAAAACAACAGCGTCTCGACAGTTTGTATTTTCGCCTTTTTCATAGGAGAACACACGCTACGGCGTTCAGTTTTCCACGTTACCCTCAATAAAAATGACAACTTTTTCGGTTGACTTGATTTTCTTTGCGGTGTTAAATGGACACATGTTGTGAAAACGTTTTCAAGATAGAAGACGCTCAATAATCGGAGATGAAATAATGAAGTCAAGCATCCTTGGCGCCGCCCCCTTGGCCGCGCTGACCCTGGCCTGTGGCGTGGCCGCCGCGCCCGCCGCCATCCCGCCGGCCGCACCGTTGCCGGCGCTGGCCCCGGCGACGATTACCGTCGCCTCGTTCCCCGACCTGGACCGCGCTGTCAAGACGGCCTTGCCCCTGTGGGAAAAGCTGTACCCGCAGGTGAAGGTCAAGCTGGTCAGCCTGCAGATCGACGACCACCATAACTCGATGACGACGGCGCTGGCGGCCGGCGCGCGCCTGCCCGACGTGATGGCCATCGATTTCCGCTATGTGGGCAGCTTCGCCGAGTCGAAGGGCATGGAAGATTTGCTGCA
The DNA here is from genome assembly GCF_001758725.1 of Janthinobacterium sp. HH106. Taxonomy (NCBI): domain Bacteria; kingdom Pseudomonadati; phylum Pseudomonadota; class Betaproteobacteria; order Burkholderiales; family Oxalobacteraceae; genus Janthinobacterium; species Janthinobacterium sp. HH106. Next base: position 63,952 of record NZ_LRIC01000025.1, read on the forward strand.
GCCGCCATACGGGGCAGGGCAGTACCGCGCCCAGTTCGTGCCGTTCACCTTCGTGCAGGCGACCAGTTCGCGCGGCACCCTGGGCGCCATGCCGGCCGACCTGGGGCCGGGCACTTTGTTCTACCGCAAGGACTTGATGGACAAGGCGGGCATCAAGGAAGCCGACCTGACGCAATCGTGGGAGTCCTACATCGCCGCCGGCAAGAAGCTCAAGGCCGCCACCGGCACCTATCTGCTGGCCGGCGCCAGCGACCTGGCCGACATTTATATACGCGCCAATCTGAAGGATGGCGAAGGCATTTACTTTGGCGACAAGGGCCAGGTGCTGGTCGACTCGCCCCGCTTCGTCAAGGCCTTCGAACTGGCCAAGGCGGCCAGGATCGCTGGCATCGACGCGCGCACCGTGGCCTGGACGGGCGAGTGGGCCGAAGGTTTTAAACGCGACAAGGTGGCCAGCCAGATGATGGGTTCCTGGCTCAGCGGCCACCTGGCCAAGTGGCTGGCGCCCGATTCCAAGGGCCAGTGGCGCGCGGCCAACCTGCCGGCCGGCGCGCTGGCGTCGTACGGCGGCTCCTTCTACGGCATCCCGAAAAAGGCCGCGAATAAAATCCAGGCCTGGGAATTCATCAAGTTCATGACCGTCAACAAGGATATCCAGCTGCACTCGCTGAAAGAGATCGGCGCCTTCCCGGCCCTGAAAGCGGCATATACGGACCCGATGATGGACGAGCCGCAAGCGTACTTCGGCGGCCAGAAGACGCGCCTGCTGGCACGCGACACGGCGGCGAAGATTCCCGTCATCCGCGTTGACAAGTTCGACGCCGTGGCGCGCGACATCGTCAATATGGAACTGGAAAGCGTGCTGGCGCAAAACAAGGATATCAAGACGGCGCTGGCCGACGCCAAGGCCCTGATCACCCACCGCGCGCGGCGCTAGGAGCAGCATGACTACCTCCATGCCTTGTACCGAGCGCGCCGCCGCCCCGGCGCGGCGCGCCAGGAAACGCTACAACATGAAGCAGTGGGCGCCATATATTTTCATCAGCCCCTTCTTCATCCTGTTCGCCGTCTTCAGCCTGTTCCCGCTGCTGTTTTCCATCTATCTGTCGTTCAACCAGTGGGAAGCGGCCAGCGGCGTGGAAGCCATGCAGTGGGTGGGCCTGGACAACTACAAATATGCCTTGAGCGACCCGTGGTTTTTGCGCTCGCTGGGCAATACGCTGTGGCTGGCGCTGGCCTCGGGCGTGCCGCAGCACCTGGTCGCCATTCCGCTGGCAGCGTTCATCCACAACAGCTTCAAGCGCTCGCGCAACCTGGTGATCGGCATTTACTTTTTACCGTTCATCACCTCCAGCGTGGCCATCGCCATGGTCTTCAACACCCTGTTCTCGCGCGACTACGGCCAGATCAATGTGCTGCTCCAGTGGTGCGCCAGCCTGCCGCTGGTGGGCGGCCTGTTTCCGTCAGAGTCGATCGACTGGCTGGGCAGCTCGCTGTTCATCAAGCCGGCCGTCGCCTTCGTGATTTTCTGGCGCTATCTGGGCTGGAACCTGGTGCTGTACCTGTCCGCGCTGCAGGTGATACCGAAGGATTTATATGAAGCGGCCACCATCGACGGCGCCTCGAAACGCCAGCAGTTCTGGTACATCACCCTGCCGCAGCTGCGCCCCATGATCTACCTGGCCGTCACCTTGACCATCATGGGCAATCTGCAGCTGTTCGAGGAACCGTTCGTGCTGGTGGCCGAATCGAGCGGCGTAAGCCAGTCGGTGATGACGACGGCCATCTTCGTCTACAAGACGGCGTTTTCCTCAGGCGACTTCGGTACGGCGTCGGCCATTTCCTGGCTGCTGTTCCTCATCATCGCCAGCACCACTTGGGTGAATAACCGCATCTTCAGCCGCAATGAACGTCATGAACGCAAGGAGGCCCGATGAAAACTACGCGTTGGACGGCCTACGCCATGGTGGCCATCGGCGCCCTGATCATGGTCGCGCCGTTCTACTTCATGTTCGTCTTCGCCACGCACACGAGCGCCGAGATCTACAGCCTGCCGCCGCCGCGCTGGTTCGGCACGGCCCTGCTGAACAACCTCGAACTGCTGCAGGAGCGCCTGCCGTTCTGGCGCAATATCGGCATCAGCCTGTACGTGGCCCTGATGACGACCATCCTGACCTTGTTCTTTTGCTCGCTGGGCGGCTATGCCTTCGCCATGTACGAGTTCCGCTTCAAGCGGCCCTTGTTTACCCTGGTGATGGCGTCGATGATCATCCCGTCGTTCATGAACATGATCCCGACCTTCATGCTGATGGATTTCCTCGGATGGCTGGACCAGCCGCGCGCCCTGTACGTGCCGGGAGCGGCCGGCGCGCTGGGCATCTTCCTGATGCGCCAGTACATCGGCACGGCGATACCGAAGGACCTGATCGAGGCGGCGCGCATCGACGGCTGCGGCGAATTCGCCATCTACTGGCGGGTCGTGCTGCCGCTGATCGGCCCCGCCATGGGTACCCTGGGCCTGATCACTTTCATCAACTCGTGGAACAATTTCATTACGCCGCTGGTCGTCATGCGCTCGGTCGAGAACTACACGATCCCGCTGGCCCTGCGCAGCATGCAGGCGCCGAACAACACGGAGTGGGGCGCGCTGATGACGGGCGCCGCCATCGCCGTGCTGCCGCTGCTGCTGATGTTTTTTGTCGCCTCGAAGCGCCTGATCGAAGGCTTGACCCAAGGCGCCGTCAAAGGCTGATCCACACATTTATCTCAACCCCTCACACTGACATGACCACCATGCATAACGACGACATCGACACCAACTTCCCCGCCACCTTCACCTGGGGCGTGGCCACCAGCGCCTACCAGATCGAGGGCGCCGCCGCCATCGACGGCCGCGGCCCGTCCATCTGGGATACCTTCAGCCACACGGACGGCAAGATCATCGACGGCAGCAATGGCGACGTGGCTTGCGACCACTATCATCGCTACGCCGGGGATGTAGAGCTGATCGCCAGCCTGGGCGTCAACGCCTACCGCTTTTCCATGTCCTGGTCGCGCGTGCAGCCGACGGGTTCCGGCGCCTGGAACGAGGCGGGCTTTGATTTTTACTCCCGCCTGCTCGACGCCCTGGCCGCCAAAGGCCTCGATGCCCATCTGACCCTGTACCACTGGGACTTGCCGCAAGCCTTGCAGGACGAGGGCGGCTGGCTCAATCGCGCCACCTGCTATCACTTCGCCGCCTACGCGGCCGAGGTGGCGCGCCGCTTCGGCCACAAGGTCGCCAGCATCGCCACGCACAACGAGCCGTGGTGCACGGCCGTGCTGGGCCACGGCACGGGCCAGTTCGCGCCCGGCATGGCCGATCCGGCCGCCGCCGTGCAAGTGTCGCACCACCTGCTGCTGTCGCACGGCCTGGCCATGCAGGCGATGCGCACGGTGAATGCGCCGGCGAAACTGGGCATCGTGCTCAATCAATGGACGGCCACGCCGGCCACCGACAGCGCCCAGGACCGCGAACTGGCCGAACTCGAATATGCGCGCTCGGTGCAGTGGTATATGGACGCCATCTTCAAGGGCCGCTACCCGGCCCTGGCCCTGAAACACGCCGACGCTTCTGCTTTGGCTATCTTTGAAAACGATTTCATCGATATTAAACAGCCCATCGATTTCCTCGGCGTGAACTATTACACGCGCGCTTACATGAGCGCCGAGACGCCGCCGCGCAAGCCCGAATGCAAGCTCGGTGTCAACGACATGGGCTGGGAAACCTATCCGCAAGGCTTGACGGAGCTGCTCGTGGGCCTGCACCGCGAGTACCGGCTGCCGCCCGTCTACATCACGGAAAACGGCATGGCCGTCGCCGACAAGCCCGTCGGCGGCAAGATCCACGACGAACCGCGCATCGAGTACGTGCGGCTGCACCTGGATGCCCTGCGCGCCGTGATCGCGCAGGGCATCGACGTGCGCGGTTATTTCTACTGGAGCCTGATGGACAATTTCGAGTGGAACTCTGGCTACGCCAAGCGCTTCGGCATGCTGTACGTCGACTACGCCACGCAGCAGCGCAGCTTCAAGGACAGCGCCCTGTGGTACCGCGATTTCATCGCCGCGCAGCGCGCATCCCACGCACCGGCCCAGCTGGTCCTGGCCGGGGAGCACTGACATGGCCGCCATCTCGCTGCGCGGCATCCGCAAGACCTACGGCGACGGCCCGGAAATCGTCAAGGGCCTGGACCTTGATATCCACGACGGCGAATTCATGGTTTTCGTCGGGCCGTCCGGCTGCGGCAAGTCGACCCTGCTGCGCATGATCGCGGGACTGGAAGACATCAGCGCGGGCCAGCTGCGCATCGGCGACTTGCTGGCCAACGACGTGGCACCGGCCGAGCGGGGCATCGCGATGGTGTTCCAGAGCTATGCCCTGTATCCGCACATGACGGCGCGCGACAACATGGGCTTTGCCTTGAAACTGGCGGGCAAGGGGGAAGCCGAAGTGCGCGCCGCCGTCGGCAAGGTGGCCGAGATTTTGCAGATCACGCACCTGCTCGACCGCAAACCCAAGGCCCTGTCCGGCGGCGAACGCCAGCGCGTGGCCATCGGCCGCTCCATCGTGCGCCAGCCCAAGGTGTTCTTGTTTGATGAGCCGCTGTCCAACCTCGATGCGTCCTTGCGCGTGCAGACGCGCATCGAGCTGGCCAAGCTGCACCAGGAACTGGGCACGACGATGATCTACGTGACGCACGACCAGGTCGAGGCCATGACCCTCGGTGACCGGGTCGCCGTCTTCCATGGCGGCCACCTGGAGCAGGTGGGCGCGCCTTTGGAGCTGTACCGCCATCCGGCCAGCCAGTTTGTGGCCGGTTTCATCGGCGCGCTGCGCATGAACTTTTTGCCGTGCGCCGCCGTCCCGGCCCTGGCCAGCCAGCTTGGCGGCGCGGCGGGCATGCTGGTCGGCATCCGCCCGGAACACCTGCGCCTGGTGCCGCGCAATGAAGGCTACGGGGCCACGGTGACCCTGATCGAGCAGCTGGGCGATGCGCAGATCATCCACGCGACGCTTGACGATCGCATCGACGGCGGCCCGCATGCGGTGGCCATCAAGCTGCACGGCGAGGCGCGCCACGCGCTGGCGCAGGGCAGCGCCATCGGCTTCGCGCCGGAAGAAGGCCATGCCTTTCTGTTCGACACGGCCGGGCGCGCCGTGGCTACCCATTGACCCCGCACGGAGGCGACATGACTTCAGATTGACACCCAAAAAATGTGCAGCAGTAGCCAAAGAGCTATTTGATCATCATTCAACCAGCGGTACAGGAGACAACAACAATGCAACAGCTCAAACGCAATACCATCGCCCTCAGCCTGGCGCATGCGACCTTCGCCCAGTTCATCTTGCTGGGCAGCGGCGCCGCCATGGCCCAGGAGGCTGCAGCCACCGACACGGCAAAACCGGCGGCCGAACAGATGGACCGCATCGTCGTCACGGCCACGCGTCGCAATACCTTCGTGCAGGAGACGCCGCTGGCCGTCACCGCCTTCAACCAGGACACCCTGCAAAACAATCAAGTGAAAGACCTGGCGTCGCTGGCCACCATGGTGCCCAGCCTCGTCGTCGAGCAGCATGGCGACTCGGGCGGCGTGCACGTCTACATGCGCGGCGTGGGCTCGGCCAACCACACGGAGCTGGGCGACCCGGCCGTCGCCTTCTATGTCGACGGCGTGTATTCGCCGCGTCCCCAGGGCGCCACGGCGCTGATGTACGACTTGAGCCACGTCGAGGTGGCGCGCGGACCGCAGGGCACCCTGAACGGCCGCAATTCGACGGCCGGCGCCGTCAATCTCGTCTCCGCCGCGCCAAGCACGGCCAAGTTCATGGGCTCGGCCGGCATCACCGTCGGCGACTACCGCCACCTGCAGACGCAGGGCATGATCAACATTCCGTTCTCCGACGACGTGGCGCTGCGCATCGCCGCCATCAAGGATAGCCACGACGGCACGGTGGACTTCCGCCGCGGCTCGAACGTCATGCCGGGCACGGCCAAGTATGGCGCCGGCGACCAGATGGGCGTGCGCGCCTCGCTGCTGTGGAAGTTCACGCCGCAGTTGCGCGGCACCTTCATCGCCGACTACTTCCTCGACCAGGGCGCCGGCAACGTTTACCTGGCGGCGGAACCGAAAACGGGCGAGAAGCTGCGCTCGGCCCTGATCGACACGCCGGGCACCCTGGACCAGTCGATTTTGACCTACAAGGGCAAGCTCAATTACAAGCCGACGGATGCGCTGGACTTCACGTACCTGGGCAGCTGGAGCCGCTACAAGCGCCAGAACAGCAACGATGCCGATGCGGGGCTGTTCCCCGGCTTCAAATCGGAAAACCGTACCGACTGGGCGCAGTTCGACAGCTATTCGCACGAACTGCAGGCGCGCTCGGACGACGATGCGCCATTCCAGTGGGTGGCCGGCCTGTTCCTGTTCAACGAAAAGAACAAGGTGCGCTTCGATATCGACCGCAGCCAGATTTCGCAGGCGGCCGTGCAGCAGGATATCGCCAACGGCGCCGTGATTTTCGTGCAGCCCACCGTGGGCCAGTATGCGTCGTCCATGTCCTTCATCCAGGGCGACCGCCAGCTCAAATCGAAAGCCGTGTTCGGCCAGGTCAGCCAGCAGCTGACGGACCAGATCAAGCTGACGGCCGGCGCGCGCTACACGAAAGACCATAAATTCGACGTCGGCGGCCAGAACTGGGCGTGCCCGAACTGGCCCGCGAACACGCCGCTGGGCACCACCGTGCTGACTGCCGACCAGCTGCGCCAGCTGGTCACGCCGGGCACGGGCCTGGCCAACACGCACAATATCGGCCCCGGCGGCGCCATCACGGCGGCCGCCTGCGGCAATACGCCAGGCGACAATACGGCCGACCTGAAATACGGCCAGGCCACCTGGCTGGGCCGCATCGAGTACAAGCTGCGGCCGGACATTCTGCTGTTCGGCTCCGTGACGACGGGCTTCCATTCGCCGGCCATCGGCGACGGCGGCGCCACCACCAAGCCGGAAAAGCTGACCAGCTATGAAATCGGCTTCAAGTCGGACTTGCTGAACCGCGAACTGACCCTGAACCTCGATGCCTTCCTGATGAAGTACAAGGACAAGCTCGAATCGCAGGTGGTCAACAGCGTGCTGGCCAACTTCAATGCGGCCGGCGCCACCGTCAAGGGCCTGGAAGCGGAATGGGTGTGGCGGCCGACGAAGGTCGACCGCCTGACGGGCAACGCCACCTGGCTCAAAGCCGTGTATGACGACTTCATGTCGTGCGACGTCGATGCGGCACGCGCGAATGGCCAGTCCTGCGGCTCGACGGCGCCACTGGTGAACGTGGGCGGCAGCACCATGAAGCACGCGCCGAAGTTTTCCACCACCGTCCAGTACGAGCATGATTTCACGGTGGCCGGCGGCCAGCTCACGCCGCGCGCCTCGGTGCACTATGAAACCATGTCGTACGTGGGTGCGGGCGCGTTCAACGGCGACGTGCCGGGCCATGCGGGCGTCAAGCGCCAGGAAGCCTACACGACCCTGGACCTGAGCCTGCGCTTCCAGCCGGCGAACAAGGCGTACACGGTGGAAGCGTTCGTGCAGAACGCCACCGACAAGGCGGTCAAGCTGGACGTCAATGAAATCTGCACGGACGTGGGCATGCCATGCCAGCCGACGCAGCAGATCTACGGCGCCTTCTACAACGCGCCGCGCACGTTTGGCGCGCGCGTGTCGATGAAGTTTTGATGAGGTAGTGTGAAAGAGCAGTTGCAGTCGCAGTCCACTCAGTAGGGGAAGGTGTTGGGCCGGGGAGCTTCCCCGGCCTTTTTTAATCTAACGTCGCCTGCACGCTGGCGATGCCGATCTGCGCGCTGCCTTCGGCCAGGCGCACGTTGACGTTCTGGCGCGCCTGCAGCTGCGCCGGCGAGCGCACGATGGCGCCTTTTTCGTCGCGCAGGATCGCGTAGCCGCGTTCCAGGGTGCGCTGGGGATTCAACAGCTCCAGCTGCGCCGCCAGGCCGTCGAGGCGGTGGCGCCGCTGGCTGAGCAGCTGCGCCATGGCCGCGCCGCCGCGCCGCTGCGCTTCCACCAGGCGCGCGCGCGATGCCGTGACGTCGGGCCGCAAGGCGGCCCAGCGCGAGCGCAGGCGTTCCAGTGCGTACTGCGACTGGTTCACGGGCGCGCGCGCCGCATGCGTCATGGCCGTGGACAGGGCCAGCAGCTGCAAGCGCTGCTGCTGCAGCTGCGCCTTCGGGTTGAGCAGGCGGCGGCTGTGGCGGTCCAGCGTTTGCGCCGCGTCGTCGAGGCGGCGGCGCATGGCACGGCGCAGGTCGGCCGCATCGGCGCGCAGGGAAGCCATCCAGTCGGCGCGCGGCGTGGCCGCCAGTTCGGCCGCCGCCGTCGGCGTGGCCGCGCGCAGGTCGGCCGCGAAGTCGGCGATGGTGAAATCGGTCTCGTGGCCCACGCCGCTGATCACGGGCATGGAACAGTCGGCGATCGCATGCGCCACGGCTTCATCGTTGAACGACCATAAATCCTCGATGCTGCCGCCACCACGGCACACCAGCAGAACGTCGCACTCGGCCCTTGTCGATGCCGTGCGGATGGCTTGCGCGATCTTTTCCGGCGCCTGCTGGCCCTGCACGGGCGTGGGATACAGGATGATGGACACGTGCGGCGCGCGGCGCTGCAAGGCGATCAGCACGTCGCGCAGGGCCGCCGCCTGCGGGCTGGTGACGATGCCGATGCTGCGCGCGAACATGGGGATGGCGCGCTTGCGTTCCTGGTCGAACAGGCCCTGCGCGGCCAGCTTTTCCTTCAGGCGCTGGAACGCTTCGTACAGGGCGCCCACGCCGGCGCGGCGGATGGCTTCCACGTTGATCTGGTAATCGCCGCGCGCGCCGTACAGGGTGACGAGGGCGCGCACTTCGACCTTGTCGCCTTCGCGCGGCGTAAAGCCGGCGTACTGGGCGCGGCCGCGGAACATCACGGCGCGCACCTGGGCGCCATCGTCCTTCAAGGTGAAATACCAGTGGCCGGAAGCGGCGCGCGTGAAGTTGGAAATCTCGCCGGCGATCCAGGTCAGGGGAAACGAGCGCTCGAGCAGGCGCGCGACGGCCTGGTTCAGGGCGCTGACGGTCAGCACGGGCGGGGCGGCAAAGCCGCTGTCAGTCGGGGTGTCTGTCATCATAAAGCTGGGAGCGGGAAGGGAACTGTCCACATATTATCGGCGAGGTCATGCTTATGTCATATATCGTGCAAAACAACAAGTTCTATTTCTAAGTAATTGATTTCATGATGAATTCCCGTATGCCTGATTTGCGTGCACAGGGAAAAAATCCTTTAATATCAAGCACATCAGTGCAGCCCCTGCCACTTACGCACAAAGTTATCCACAGAAAGTGTGCGGAACTTTTTGCCTTGGACAAACGTGGCCGTGCAGGCCTCTTTATACCAATAAAAGTGCCTTGCTACATTTTTGCGCACGGAAATAAAGTGCATAGGAATCAAGCGCTTAGTATGCCATGCATGGCCTTGCGCACAATCTTATCCACAAAAAATGTGCAGAACTCCCGCGCGGCAGCGGATTTATCCACCGGAATGCCCATGGCATGGCTTGCCTGAATTTTACGCAGCATAAAAATAGCCATATAGATCAAGGGCCTAGCGTTCGACCGTGCGCCTTGCTCACAATCTTATCCACAGAATATGTGCAAAACCGCATAAACCGTTTCGCTTTTTCCGGGAGTTTTCCACGGCGCGAGCAGGTGCTTGCGCTGCCTTATTTTTCAGCATCGAAAAAAACTCCTTTAAAATCAATGCTCTTGCATGGAGTCAATCGGCTTGCTCACAATCTTATCCACACTTTATGTGTGAAACTGCATTCGCCGTGGAAGACTGCCTTTTTGCAGTGAAATGTGACGCTGAAAACCGTGTTTTCCAGCCCTTGCTACATTTTTATGCACGGCAATAAAAACGATATAAATCAATGTACTTAGCGCGTATCTTTGCGCTTGCGCACAATCTTGTCCACAGATTGTGTGCAGAACTTTGACGGTCCCTCTGCCGCCGATTGTGCGCCGTCTGCCACTTTTTTACTCATTGATTTAATTTCTTTTAAAATCAATGGCTTAATTAAATTTCACGGCTTTGCGCACAATCTTGTCCACAGTAAATGTGCAGAACTCTGCAAGTATTAATTTATTGACATTGATTACTGCCGATAAGCTGCTATGCCTGTATTTTGCGCAGCATGATAATTCCCATGTAAATCAAGGACTTGTGCGCTGGACTTCATGCTTGCTCACAATCTTATCCACACAAAGTGTGCAAAACTGTGCGCTGGAGCCGCAGCCCGGAGCGTGATGTGGATAAGGGCACATGCAGGCGCCACTTGCCGCCGGCGCGGCAACGCGCTACATTGCGCCATTCCTGCGCGCACGTGCCATCGGTCTTCGGCGCTCGGTACAATACAGGCTGTCCGGGCGGTCCATCGCCTTCCCTTTACCAGGAGTTTCTTTTGCTCGCTATATTTCAAGCCGCTGGCTGGCCCATCTGGCTGTTGTTGATCGCTTCCATCGTCGCCCTGGCCCTGATCATCGAGCGCCTGCTGTATTTGCGACGCGCCAAGATACTGCCCCGCAAGCTGTTCGATGAAGTGGTGCAGGTATATCGCAGCGGCAAGATCACGCCGGACACGGTGGCCAAGCTGGAAGACAATTCGCCGCTGGGCGTGGTGCTGGCCGCCGCCTTGCGCAATGTCGACGCGCCGCGCGAAGTGATGAAGGAATCGATCGAGGAGGCCGGCAGCGGCGTGGCCCACACGCTGGAACGTTTCCTGACGACCCTGGGCACCATCGCCACCCTGGCCCCGCTGATGGGCCTGTTCGGCACGGTGGTGGGCATGATCGAAATCTTCGGTTCGCAAAACGCCAGCGGCTCGAATCCCGCCCAGCTGGCCCACGGTATCTCGGTGGCCCTGTATAACACGGGCTTCGGCCTGGCCATCGCCATGCCGACCCTCGTCTTCTACCGCCATTTCCGCGCCCTCGTCGACAGTTTCGTCATTGACATGGAGCAGCAAGCCGTCAAGTTCGTCGACATCGTCCACAGTGGCCGCAAATGAACTTCCGCAAAGGCAAGGGGCGTGAAGACCCCGAAATCAACCTGATCCCGTTCATCGACGTGCTGCTGGTGATCCTGATCTTCCTGATGGTCAGCACCACCTACAGCAAGTTTACGGAGTTGCAGATCACCTTGCCGACGGCCGACGCCGAGCAAGCGAAGGAGAAGCCGCAGCAGATCGACGTCACCATCGATGCCAAGGGCAATTACACGGTCAACCGCGAACCCATATCATTCCGCGACGTGGCCGGCCTGGCCGACGCCCTGCAAAACGCGGCCAAGGCTGCCAACGGCGGCAAGGCGCCCGCGCAGACCCCCGTGGTGGTGGTCAACGCCGACCAGTTCGCCATGCACCAGATGGTCATCCACGTGATGGAAGCGGCGCGCCTGGCCGGCTATGAAAAGCTGACGTTTGCGGCGCAGGCGGGCAGCAAGTAAATTCCCACCGTTACCGGCAACATAATTGGGGTCTGACCCGCCGGGTCAGACCCCAGCCCTTTACTCCTCACCGCATGCCCACATCCTCCCCCGCCAAGCTTGAAACCACATTGACCCGCGCCTGGTTGACGCGCGGGCCGCTGGCGTGCGCGCTGTGGCCCGTCTCGCTGCTGTTCGGCGCCCTGAGCGCCGTGCGGCGCGGCCTGTATCGCGCCGGCGTATTGACATCCGCGCGCCTGCCCGTGCCCGTCGTCGTCGTCGGCAATATCTTTATCGGCGGCACGGGCAAGACGCCGCTGACGATCTGGCTGGTGCAAGCCTTGCGCGACGCGGGCATGCGCCCGGGCGTCATTTCGCGCGGCCATGGCAGCGCCGACCGTTCGCCGCGCGCCGTCACGGCTGCTTCCACGCCGCAGCAGGTGGGCGACGAGCCGCTGCTGATCTTCCAGCGCGGCGGCTGCCCCGTGATGGTGGGGCGCGACCGCGCGCAAGCGGGCAGGGCGCTGCTGGCCGCGCACCCGGACGTCGACGTGCTCGTCACGGACGACGGCTTGCAGCATTACGCCTTGCGGCGCGACGTGGAAATCGTGCTGTTCGACGGCCGCGGCGCGGGCAATGGCTGGCTGCTGCCGGCCGGCCCCTTGCGCGAATCGCCGCGCCGCCGGCGTGACGTGACGGTGATCAATGCGCCCGAGCTGGCGCCGGCGCTGGTGGGCCAGGTCGCGCCCAAGGGCGGCCTGGTGGTGCAGATGCGGCTCGATGGCGGCGTGGCTGAGCGCTTGACGGACCGCAGCGAACGCATGCCGCTTGAAACCCTGGCGGCCGGCGGCCGGCGCATCGTGGCGGCGGCCGGCATCGGCAACCCCCGGCGTTTCTTTGCCATGCTGCGCGGGGCCGGACTGGACTTCGCGGAACTGCCCTTGCCCGACCATCACGACTTTCTCGACCAGCCATTTGCTGCCCTCGACACGGATGTGATCTTGATCACCGAGAAGGATGCAGTAAAATGTGCGCAAATTGAATATCTCAAAGATGACCCGAGACTGTGGGTCGTCCCCGTCAGTGCGCGCATCGATAGCGCGCTGGCCCAACAAATTGTGGAGAAATGTCGTGGACGCTCGACTGCTTGATATCCTGGTCTGCCCTGTTTGCAAGGGTCCGCTTGAACACGATAAGAAGGCGCAGGAACTGATTTGCCGCGCCGACCGCCTCGCCTATCCTATCCGCGATGGCATCCCCATCATGTGGGCGGACGAAGCGCGCACCCTGCAAGACGCAGTGGAATAACGATGGCGTTCATCGTCATCATCCCGGCCCGCCTGGCTTCGACCCGCCTGCCGGGCAAGCCGCTGGCCGACCTGGGCGGCAAGCCCATGGTGGTGCGCGTGGCCGAGCAGGCAGTCCTGTCCGGCGCCGCGCGCGTCATCGTCGCCACCGACCATGCATCGATCCGCGACGCCTGCGCCGCGCATGGCGTGGAAGTGTGCATGACGCTTGCCGACCATCCGTCGGGCACGGACCGCATCGCCGAAGTGGCGCGTACGCTCGCGTTGCCGCCGGACGCCGTCGTCGTCAACCTGCAGGGCGATGAACCGCTGATCGATCCGGCCCTGCTGGCCGCTTGCGCGGCGCAGATCAGCGCCGCCGTCCCCATGGCCACGTGCGCCCATCCGCTGCACGACGTGCTTGAGGCCTTCAATCCGAATGTCGTCAAGGTGGTGCTGGACAAGGCAAACCGCGCCTTGTATTTTTCGCGCGCCACCATCCCCTGGCACCGCGACGGCTTCGCGCAGTCGAAAGACAGCTTGCCGGCCGGCTACGTGCCCTTGCGCCATATCGGCCTGTATGCGTACAGCAATGCATTTTTGCAAACGTATCCCACGCTCTCCGCGTCGCCGCTGGAAGCGATCGAGGCGCTGGAGCAGTTGCGCGTGCTGTGGCACGGTTACGCCATCGCCGTGCACGTCACGGACTCGGCCCCGGCCGCCGGCGTGGACACGCCGGAAGATCTGGAACGCGTGCAGGCGCACTACCGCCACGCCACCTGAGAAAACGTCCATGGCTGCCTTGCCCTGAACGTTTTTCAGGCGCCGTGCGTGCGCGAGAAAAACTTTATGCGGGGCCTGCCACAAAAAACCACATTTTGAAACACCTGCTTCGCTAATTGCTGGCTTTGATCAATCAGGGCATAGCAATTCGACAGCAAACTGGCGTTCCAGGGATTTTTTGTGGTAAGTTTCGTAGGGAAAGATAGCCATAGCAACATCATCTAAAAATAATTACACATACCACCATCCAAAATCTGTTTTTTAGGAACTTTTCAATGCGTCTGATACTTTTAGGAGCACCCGGTGCCGGCAAGGGCACCCAAGCTAACTTCATCAAAGAAAAATACAATATTCCACAAATCTCCACGGGCGACATGCTGCGCGCGGCGATCAAGGAAGGCACCGAACTGGGCCTGGCAGCGAAAAAAGTCATGGATGCGGGCGGCCTCGTGTCGGACGACATCATGATCGGTCTCGTCAAGAACCGCCTGCAGGAAGCCGATTGCGCCAATGGCTATCTGTTCGACGGCTTCCCGCGCACCATCGCGCAGGCGGACGCCATGAAGGATGCCGGCATCAATGTCGACTACGTGCTGGAAATCGACGTGCCGGATGAGTCGATCATTGAGCGCATGGACGGCCGCCGCAGCCACCCGGGTTCGGGCCGCGTCTACCACGTCAAATTCAATCCACCCAAGGTCGACGGCGTCGACGACATCACGGGCGAGCCGCTGATCCAGCGCGACGACGACAAGGCGGAAACGGTCAAGAAGCGCCTGGACGTGTACCACAACCAGACCAAGGTCTTGCTCGGTTACTACAACGACTGGGCCAAATCCGGCCTGCCAGGCGCGCCGAAATACCGCCGCATCGCCGGCGTCGGTCCGGTCGAGCAAATCCGCGACAGCGCATTTGCCGCCCTGGCGGAATAAGCAGTATTGAAAAGCGGACCTCAGTGTCCGCTTTTTTTGTGCCCGCTTTTCAGGCAGACTGCAAGCATGGCTGTATGTCTTACGTTTTCGTAGTTGAAGTTTTTTGCAGGTCGTGTTTTCCTGGCTGCGCGCGCCTACCCGGTGCGGTCTGCAGCTGTCGGCAATGACGTCGGATAAAAACAGAAGGGGACGATATGGCAGCCAGTTTGTGGTTTGCGGTAGCCTGCGGCGTGGTCGCAGTCATCTATGGTTTGGTGTCGCGCAGCTGGATCCTGCGCCAGGATCCCGGCAACGCGCGCATGCAGGAAATCGCGCTGGCCATCCAGCAGGGCGCGGCCGCCTATCTGGCGCGCCAGTACCGCACCATCGCCATCGTCGGCGTGGCGCTGCTGATCGCCATCTATGTGCTGCTCGGCCTGCACACGGCGCTGGGCTTTCTGATCGGCGCCGTGCTGTCGGGCGCCTGCGGCTTCATCGGCATGAATGTCTCGGTGCGGGCCAATGTGCGCACGGCGCAGGCGGCCACCCTGGGCATCAACCAGGCATTGAACGTGGCCTTCAAGGGCGGGGCGATCACGGGCATGCTGGTCGTCGGTCTGGGCTTGCTGGGCGTGACCCTGTTCTACTGGCTGCTGGTGACGACGGGCGCGCCAGGCCTCACCCAGCATGACCTGATCAAGCCCTTGATCGGCCTGGCCTTTGGCGCCTCGCTCATTTCCATCTTCGCGCGTCTGGGCGGCGGCATTTTCACCAAGGGCGCCGACGTGGGCGCGGACCTGGTGGGCAAGGTGGAGGCCGGCATTCCCGAGGACGATCCGCGCAACCCGGCCGTCATCGCCGACAACGTGGGCGACAACGTGGGCGACTGCGCCGGCATGGCGGCCGACCTGTTCGAAACCTATGTCGTGACCCTGATCGCCACCATGCTGCTGGGCGCGCTGCTGATGGCCGAAGCGAGCAGCACGGCCATCCTCTATCCGCTGCTGCTGGGCGCCGTTTCCATCCTCGCCTCCATCGTCGGCTGCTCGATGGTCAAGACGGCACCCGGGAAGAAGATCATGTCGGCCCTGTACACAGGCCTGTGGTGGGCGGCGGGCCTGTCGCTGGTGGGCTTTGCCGTGGTCACGTGGCTGCTGTGGCCCGACGACGCCATGCGCTACAAGATGCTGGGCGCCACCGTCGTCGGCATCGTCCTCACGGGCCTGATGGTGTACATCACCGAGTACTACACGGGCACGGACTTCAAGCCCGTGCGCCACATCGCCGAAGCGTCGACGACGGGCCACGGCACGAATATCATCGCCGGCCTGGGCGTGTCGATGAAGTCCACCGCCTACCCGGTGCTGGCCGTCTGCGTCGCCATCCTCGTGTCGTACCAGCTGGCCGGCCTGTACGGCATCGCCATCGCGGCCACCTCAATGCTGTCGATGGCGGGCATCATCGTCGCGCTCGACGCGTATGGCCCCATCACCGATAACGCGGGCGGCATCGCGGAAATGTCGGGCTTGCCCGACTCCGTGCGCGCCATCACCGACCCGCTCGATGCCGTCGGCAATACGACCAAGGCCGTTACCAAGGGCTACGCCATCGGCTCGGCCGGCCTGGCCGCGCTGGTGCTGTTCGCCGACTACACGCATGCGCTCGAATCCGTGGGCCAGCACATCACCTTCGACTTGTCGAACCCCATGGTGATCGTCGGCCTGTTCATCGGCGGCCTGATACCGTACCTGTTCGGCGCCATGGCGATGGAAGCCGTGGGCCGCGCGGCGGGTGCCGTGGTGGTCGAGGTGCGCCGGCAGTTCCGCGACATCAAGGGCATCATGGAAGGCACGGCGCGGCCCGAATACGACAAGGCCGTCGACATGCTGACGGCGTCGGCCATCCGCGAAATGATCGTGCCCTCCTTGCTGCCCGTGGTGGTGCCCATTGTCGTGGGCATGCTGCTGGGGCCGGCGGCGCTGGGCGGCCTCTTGATGGGAACGATTGTGACGGGCCTGTTCGTGGCTATTTCCATGACCACGGGCGGCGGCGCCTGGGATAATGCGAAGAAATACATCGAGGATGGCCACTTCGGCGGCAAGGGTTCCGACGCGCACAAGGCGGCCGTCACGGGCGACACCGTGGGTGACCCGTACAAGGATACGGCGGGACCGGCCGTCAATCCCTTGATCAAGATCATCAATATCGTGGCCCTGCTGCTGGTGCCGCTGCTGCCGGCCACGGGCTGGCTGGCCGTCAAGGCGCCGGCACCTGTCCACGCGCCCGTGCCGCCCATCCTGGCGCCGGCGACACCCGTGCAAAGCTTGCCGGCGCAATAGACCGCGCCACTCCATGCAGCCCCGTGGCCCGCGCTGCGGGGCTGTTTGCATTTTCTGCAGGTGAAACTTTCCTGCACTCCATATCCTCGGCGTATCAAAAGTGAGCAATTGTTACGGCGCCCTTGCTTGTGCCGGCCCCTTGCCAATAATGGAGTGAAAAGGTGAGCTTCACAGTCTGGCAGGGAAGGCGGGAGGATGTCATGGACAGCATCAACAGGAAGGGCGGCGCGCTGCTGGCGTTGCTGATATTGGGCGGTGTTGCAGGGTTGGCCCAGGCGGAGCCGGGCCGGCACGGCGGTTTCCACGGCCATCACGGCCACTTCCATGGCCATTCGCACGTGGGCGTCTGGGTGGGAGCGCCCTTGTGGTATGGCTATGGGCCGGGGTGGTATGGCGACCCGTGGTATGGCTATCCTTATCCGTATGGGCGCACGGTGGTGGTGCAGCCGGCACCCGTGTACATCGAGCAGGGCGGCGAGCCGACGGCGCAGATGTGGTACTACTGCGCGCGGCCGCAGGGCTATTATCCCTACGTGAAAAATTGTAGTACGGCATGGCGTGCCGTGCTGCCGACCAGCGTGCGCTGACGGGGAGGTCAACATGAATACGAGAGCGTTAATGGGGCGTGCCGGCCTGCTGGCGCTGCTGCTGGCTGCCTGCACGGTGATGCCGGAAGGGCCGTCGGCCATGGTCTTGCCCGGCACGGGCAAGAGTTTCGAACAATTCCGCAGCGACGATCTGCAGTGCCGCGGCTATGCGCAAGGCCAGTTGGGCGGCAGTTCGGTGCAGCAGGCCAGCGTCGACAGCGGCCTGCGCAGCGCGGCGCTGGGTACGGTGCTCGGTGCGGCGGCCGGCGCCGCCATCGATGGCGGCCATGGCGCCGGCGTGGGCGCGGGCACGGGCTTGCTGTTCGGCGCGCTGGCAGGCACGGGCGCGGCGGACAGTTCCGCGTATGGCATGCAGCGCCGTTATGACTACGCCTACCAGCAATGCATGTATGCGAGCGGCCACAAGGTGCCCGTCGCCGGGCAGATGCTGAGCAGCGTCCCGGCCAATGCCGCCACGCCGCCGCCCGATACGCCGCCGCCCCGTTATTAGAACCTTGAGGTCAGGCCGACGAACATGCGGCGTCCCGGCACGTAGTAGTCAACCAGGCCATCGGCCATCGGTCCCTTCTTGAACAGGTTTTGCACGCCGCCGCGCACGGTCCACTGGGGCGTGACCTTGTACGACACGACGGTGTCGACGATGGTGTAGGCCTTGTCGGCCAGCTTGCCCGCGTCGAGTTCCTTGCCCGTGTACTGGGCCGACACTTCGCCGAACAGCTGGTCGTTGACTTGCCAGCCCAGCGCCGAATACCACGACAGCTTCGGCGTCGACAGCAGGTTGGCGCCCGTGGTCAGGTTTTTCGCCTCGGCCATGTAGGTCACGTTGTTACGCCAGTTCAGGTTTTTCGTCAGCGGGATATTCGCCGTCGCTTCCAGGCCGCTGGTGCGCGCTTTCTGGATATTCGTCATTTTGGTCCACCACTGCTTCTGGTAAAAACCCAGCGGCGCGTAGTCGATCTTGTTCTTGAAATCCGTGTGGAAGTACGTCAGGCCCACGTCCCAGCCATTCTGTTCCCACGCCACGCCGATCTCGCCGGCCGTGCTCGTTTCCGGCTTCAAGTCCGCATTGCCGGCCATGTAGCAGCCGCCCGTGATGTAGCCGAGCGGTTTGAGGCTGCCGCAACCGCGTCCGCCCGACTGCGTGGCCGCCGCCGGCGAGTTTTCCTTCAGGCTGGGGGCGCGGAAGCCTTGCGAGATGCCGCCCTTGATGGTCCAGGCGGGGGCCGGGTGGTACACGAGGTAGAGGCGCGGGCTGTAGTGGTTGCCGAACTTGCTGTGGTGATCGAGACGCAGGCCGGCCGTGGCCGTCAGGTTGTCGCGCAGGAACAGCTGATCTTCCGCAAACAGGGCCGAGGTGGTACCGGACAGGGTGGCGCCGCTCACGGGGTTGCCCAGGTAATCGGTGGGCACGGTGCCGATGGTGTCCGTGTTCGTCAGTTCCTGGTGCTTCCACTGGCCGCCCATCACCAGCATTTGCTCGATGCCGCCCCAGCCGACCCGTTTTTCCAGGCTGGCGTCCAGCGTGCTGTCCTTGGATTTGGCCACCGTGCCGACGACTTCGTTGTCGAAATCGTTGTGGTACAGGTTGACCACGGCCTTGCCGAAGTCCCAGCGGCCTTCATAGCCGATGCTGGCGCTCTTGCGTATCAGTTTGCTCGCGCCCCAGGCGCCGAACAGCGGGTAGCCGTCCGCGTCGAGCGTGGTCGAATCCGTCGATTGCTGCTTGCCGTAGCTGGCGTCCAGCGACAGGTTCTGCTTCTTGTCCAGCGCCCAGTTCAGCTGGCCCGAGACAGTCTGGTTGCGTTCGCCGCCGATGCCGCCCGATTTGCCTATCGCTTTTTCATCGGGATTCTGGCGCGTCTGGCCCACGCCCAGGCGCATGCCCACCGTGTCCGACAAGGGGCCGGCCAGGTTCACGCCCAACTGGTGCGCCGTGCCGCGGCCGCTGTCCTGCGGCTGCGTGTAGTTGGCCGTGGCCGAACCGTTCCACTTGCCCGGCACCTTGCGCGTGATGACGTTGATCACGCCGCCCATGGCGTCCGAGCCGTACAGCGACGACATGGGGCCGCGCACCACTTCGATGCGCTCGATCATGTCGGGCGAGATCCAGTTCAAGTCCTGGCGGCCCAGGTCGGGACGGTAGGCCGTGTCGGCCGAGCTGCCGACGCGCTTGCCATCGACGAGGATCAAGGTGTATTTGTCTGGCAGGCCGCGCAGCTTGATCTTCGACTCTTCGCCCACGGGGCTGGTGCCGCCCGTCACGCCGGGGATGCGGCGCAGCAGGGTATTCAAGTCATACACGGGCTGGCGCTCGATTTCCTCGCGCGTGATGACGCTGATGCTGGCCGGCGCATCCTTGATGTCGATGGCCGTGCCCGATGCCGTGACGACCACCGTGTTCATGGTGGGATCGGCGGCCGCATTGCCTTCGGCCCAGGCGCTGCTGACGGCCAAGGAGAGCAGGCAGGGCAGAAGCAGAGTGGCGCAATGGATGGGGCGGGCGGGCGTAACAGGATGAATGAAGGCGGGACTGCGCTTGGTCATGGTGAACTTTCCGGATGTTGTTTTTTCCTGGCTGCCTTCCGGGTGGCTCGGGTATGAATGATTGAAAATGCAATAAACTGCGCTCCTATTCCGCGAATGAGAATAAGAATCGTTCTTATTGTAATGCCATCCTGGCAAGAAGGAAAGTGCTGAAAGGAAATAAAACACCGTTGCAGCGTGGACATGGCGGCTGCCAGCGTGTGCGTGTTACTCGCGCTGGCATCTGGCGCCGTGTGTGCCAATAATGAAAGCGGTATGATCGATGCTTGGGGAGGGGGCATGAAGACGATGACAAAAACCATGCTGGCGCTGGCCGGCGCCCTGCTGCTCGCTGGCGGCGATGCCTGGGCGCAGGAACCTGCTGCGTCCGATCAACTGCCCGTGTGCCAGCTCGACCCGCGCGACAGCGGCAAGCTCGCGGTGGAACCGTGCCGCCCGGCGCCGCCCGTGCAGCCGCGCCGTTCCGTGGCGCAGGTGATCGGCCGCATGCCGGCCCAGCCAGCGCCACCGGTCGTGCCCATGGCGCCGCTGCCGCCCAGCCCGGCCGTGCCCATGCCGCGCGCGCCGCAGCCCATCGGCGCATGCGACACGGGCGGTTGCCGCGACGCTGCCGGCGCGCGCTATAACGGCGCGGGCAATGCCACGCTCGATGCCAACGGGCGCATCTGCCACCGCAATGGCGCTTTCATGCAGTGTTTCTAAGGAGTCGGTGCCAGCGCATCGCGCTGCCATGCCGGAAGCAATAGGCAGGCCCTGTGCGTTGCCGCCGGGCGCCATGCATGCTGCCACGGCTCCATTTTCTAAATATTGATAAAAAACAAATATCAAGGATGAGTGGCCGGGATTTAATTATTGCTTTTTTGTATATATCATGAAACAATAACAATAAACATTTAATAATTTATTGTTGTCATCGTATTGTTAGCAATCCACAATGAAACCAGCCCATCTTCGTCTCTTGTTCGTCACGTTTTCCATCTGTGCCCTGGCTGTATTTTCCTGGTATTTTTTGGCAGGAAACGCACTGCTGGAGGCGGCCTATGACGGGCGCTCATGGTCGGTCCTCAATAAGGTACTGGGACACGCGGACCGCCACCCGCTGGCATTCTATATTCAGAAAATGGATGCCTTGGTAAGCTTTTACCTGTTGCTTTGGCTGGCATTCACCGTCACTGCCGCAGTGTTCCTGTATCGTTTGCATCGGCCCGCAGCAAAGAGCGACGATGGGCTCGACTACCTGTTGTTCGCCATTTATACCGCAGTGTTTGCCGGAATGCTCCTGCGTTTCGGCACGCAGGAAAGCTGGTACATGATCGATGACATTATGGCATTCAAAGGTACGCCGCCGTTCCAGCACCGCGTCATGTTCATTTTCCCGGCACAGGTCCTGCAGTACCTGTTCCCCCGCTTGGGCGCTATCGAGTGTTTTCTCTGGTCCCAGGTACTGGCCATTGTGCTGATGCTGTGGTCGGTCCGGCGTTTTGCGGCTCTCTTCATCCGACGAGACCTGGCCTTCGTGGCGCAGTTTCTGGTGTTGTGCATGTGGGCGCCCACGGTCACCTATTACACGTTTTACGATATCGGTATTATTTTTGTCTATTCCTTTTGCCTTTACCACCTGCTGCGCCGTGAAATGCTGCCCTATGTGGCGATGCTGGTGGCGGGAACGTTCAATCACGAGATAACGCTTTTCCTGATCGTGACGAGCGGCTTTGTCTTGCTTGGACAGATGAAGCTGCGCTCGCTGGCGGGATGGATCTTGCTGCAACTGCTGCTGTACGGCCTGGTGCGCGTACTGATGTTTTATGTGTTGCCAGCTCATCAGGCATGGGAGGGCGGCAAGATTGACAACAATATCAATCTCTTCCTGCACCATCCGCGTACGCTGGTACAGAACGTTGGCCCTTTATTGCTGTGGTATCTCGTGGCCGCCTGCGGCTGGCGCTATGCGTC
Source organism: Janthinobacterium sp. HH106 (assembly GCF_001758725.1). NCBI lineage: Bacteria > Pseudomonadati > Pseudomonadota > Betaproteobacteria > Burkholderiales > Oxalobacteraceae > Janthinobacterium > Janthinobacterium sp. HH106. Next base: position 85,944 of record NZ_LRIC01000025.1, read on the forward strand.
GGCGCCGCTGCGGCGCTGCCTGATTATCCTGCCGTGTTTGCTGACCATGACCTTTATGGTGGGACAGTTCAATGAAGGGCGCCAGTTTGACGCGTTCATCCCCGTTGCCGTGGCATTCATGTTGTGCGCACTGAGTGCGCGTGTCGGTGCGCCAGCCATGCCCACGCTGGATCGGGACAGCGCCTGGTTGCTGTTACGCATGCCGGCATCCGGCACGGGAAGGTAATATCATGGCCGAACCGATGTTGCACGCGCAGGGTGAACAGAAGAGTGTACCGCTGGTGGTTGATCTCGACGGTACGCTGATCCATTCGGACTTGCTGTGGGAAGCGATTCTCATCTTTATCAAAGTGCGGTTCTTGCAGCTCTGGCGCTTGCCGTTCTGGCTATTTTCCGGCAAGGCTGGCTTCAAGGAAAAAATGGCGGACATGGTGGAGATCGATCCACAAGCCTTGCCGTATGATCAGATTTTGCTGGCCGACCTTGCGCGCCAGCGCAGCGAAGGGCGCCAGATCATTCTGGCGACAGGTTCGCAGCGCCGTTTCGCCGATGCCATCGCCGTCCACCTGGGCCTGTTTGACCGCGTGCTGGCCACCGAGGGTGGGATCAATCTCACTTCGCACAACAAGGCGCATCAACTGAGCGAACTGTTTGGTGCCAGGGGGTTTGATTACATAGGCAATGCCAGTGTTGACGTCGCGGTATGGAATGCCAGCAACGTGGCGCTTTCCGTCACGCGCACGCCGTTCCGGCTGGCGGGTGGCGGCGCCACGCAGCCAGCGGGCACGCCGCGCACTGGGTGGGGCGCGCCCCTGCTCAAGGCAATGCGGCCCCGCCAGTGGCTGAAGAATCTGCTGGTCTTTGTGCCGATGCTGGCCGGCCATGCGCTGAATCTGCCGACTTTCCTGCAGGCGCTGGTGGCGTTTGTGGCTTTTTCGCTGTGCGCCTCTAGCGCCTATCTGCTCAATGATGCGCTCGATGCGCCCGATGACCGACGCCACCCCAGCAAGTGCCGCCGGCCCATAGCCGCCGGCAGCCTGCCGCTGCCCGTTGCCCTTCTGGCCAGTCCGCTGCTGGCCATCCTGGCGCTGGCCATTTGCGCACTGTTCGATCCGCTGCTGTTGCTGGCCGTGGCGATTTACTTCGCCACCACCCTCGCGTACTCGATTTACCTGAAGCGCTTGCTGATGGTCGATATCGTCACCCTCGCCATCCTGTATACCTTGCGCATACTGGGGGGCAGCGCGGCGACGCATATCGAACCGTCGTTCTGGCTGCTGGCCTTTTCCTTCTTTATTTTCCTTAGCCTGGCGCTGCTCAAGCGCTATAGCGAGTTATTCAATCTGGAGCGCCAAGGCAAGGAAAAGACGCGCGGCCGCAGCTATACGACGGCCGATAAGGCGCCGATCGGCATCATGGGCGTGAACAGCGGATTCATTTCGCTGCTGGTGTTCATGCTGTACTTTAATTCCCAAAATATCTTGGTGCTGTATGCGCGCCCTTACCTGTTGCTGGGTATCGTGCCCCTGCTGGTGTTCTGGCTGGGACGATTGTGGACGCTGGCCTTCAGGGGCGAGGTGAACGAGGATCCCGTGTTGTATGTGAGTAAAGATCCCGTCAGCCTCGTGGTCATCGCCGCCTGCATGGCGCTGGCGGTCGGCGCCAGCCTGTAGAATGTCGCACCCTCTCCCGAAACCGTACCCGAACTGCTACCGATGATGACTTCCGCTTCTGCAGGCTTCCTATGGTGCGCGCTGGCCTCAGTGGCCAGCGCGGCGGCCACCTTGCTGATCAAAATGTCCAGCCAGTATGGCAGCGGCCTGAATATCGTCCGCCTGCTGTGGCTGGGCGGCGCAGGGGGAGCCTATGCCCTCGGTTTCATCTGCTATGCGGTGGCGCTGGAAAAGCTGCAAATCAGCCTGGCCTATCCCGTCATGACGGCCATCACGATGGCGCTGGTGACCCTGATCGGCTGCTGCGTGCTGCAGGAAGCGCTCACCATGCCGAAAGTGATCGGCATTCTGCTGATCACGGCGGGTGCTTTCGTCCTGTCCCGCTGAGCGCTCCAACGCCGGCCTGCTCCGTTTATCCATAACTTTTGGCTGTGTTGCGCAAAAAATGGCTACAATTGTCGCCGACATTACGTTTACGTAAACGTAACTATGGCACCATGCAACCATCAGGCGCCGGGAACACGGCCCTTATCACTCAGGAGTTTTCATGCAGATTCAGGACAATGTATTCATCATCACGGGCGGCGCATCGGGTTTGGGCGCGGCCACGGCGCGCATGCTGACGGCAGCAGGCGGCAAGGTCGTGCTGGCCGATGTGCAGACGGAGGCGGGCCAGGCGCTGGCCGCTGAACTGAACGGCGTGTTCGTGCAATGCGACGTGACGTCGGAAGAGGACGGCCTGGCCGTGGTGGCTGCGGCCACCAAGCTCGGTACTTTGCGCGGCCTGGTCAACTGCGCCGGCGTGGCGCCGGCCGTGAAAACCGTGGGCAAGGATGGCCCGCATCCGCTGGCCCTGTTCCAGAAAGTCGTCAACATCAACCTGGTGGGCACCTTCAATATGTGCCGCCTGGCGGCCGACGCCATGGCGAAACAGGACGCGACGGCGGAAGGCGAGCGCGGCATCATCATCAACACGGCTTCCGTGGCGGCCTACGATGGCCAGATCGGCCAGGCGGCCTACGCCTCGTCGAAGGCGGCCGTGGTGGGACTGACCCTGCCGATGGCGCGCGACCTGTCGCGCAACGGCATCCGCGTGATGACGGTGGCGCCCGGCATCTTCGAGACGCCGATGCTGCTGGGCATGCCGGCCGAAGTGCAGGATGCGCTGGGCAAGATGGTGCCGTTCCCTTCGCGCCTGGGCAAGCCCGGCGAATACGCGCAACTGGTGAAGGCCATCGTGGAAAACGTCATGCTCAATGGCGAAACCATCCGTCTAGACGGCGCCATCCGCATGCAGCCAAAGTAAGAGCACCTGGACAATGCCCAGAGCGTTGTTGCATGGCCTCGCCGTACTATTCGTACTGTCTTCGGCCACGCGCCTAGCCCTGGACATCGCCAGGCACTCTTACGAAGGCAGTGCCCTAATGGGCATTTGATGTAGGATACCCCCGTATGGGGGCGTACAGCCTTGCCTGGCTGTGCGCCCTTTTTTTATCGGAGAATCCATGATCGCATTGAAGCCGCTGGCGCTGAGCCTGACCTTGCTGGGGGCGCTGGCCGCCAGTCCCGTATTTGCCGAAGTGCCGCAAAAGGCGCCGGAAATCGCCACCGCGTATGCGGAAAAAAACGGCTGGGCGGCGCAGAAATTCATGGTCGCCGCCGCCAATCCGCTGGCCGCCGATGCCGGCTATCAGATGCTGAAAAAGGGCGGCAGCGCCATCGACGCGGCCATCGCCACGCAGCTGGTGCTCACCCTGGTCGAGCCGCAATCGTCGGGCATCGGCGGCGGCGCCTTCCTGCTGTACTCCACGGCCAAGGGCGTGCAGGCGTTCGACGGGCGCGAAACGGCGCCGGCCGCCGCCGATGAACACCTGTTCCAGAATGCGGACGGCAGCCCCGTCTCGCGCGCCACGGGCGTGGTGGGCGGGCGCTCCGTGGGCGCGCCGGGCGTGCTGCGCATGCTGGAGCTGGCACACAAGGAGCATGGCAAGCTGCCGTGGGCGACCCTGTTCGGCCCCGCCATCAAGCTGGCGCACGGCGGCTTTCCCGTCAGCCAGCGCCTCAACGGCCTGTTGACCTGGGACCAGGCCCTGAAGCGCGACCCTGTCGCCGCCGCGTATTTTTATGACGGCGAGGGCAAGGCCTGGCCCGTCGGCCACGTGCTGAAAAATCCGCAGCTGGCGCGCACCTTGCGCGAGATCGCCCGCGGCGGCGCCGACGCCTTTTACCAGGGCCGCATCGCGCGCGACATCGCCGCCAAGGTGGCGTCGCACCCGACCAATCCGGGCAAGCTGACGGCGCAGGATATCGCCGGCTACAAGGCCAAGGTGCGCGAGCCCGTCTGCAGCGATTACAAGGCCTGGACCGTGTGCGGCATGCCGCCGCCATCGTCGGGCGGCATCGCCATCGCGCAGATGCTGGGCATCCTGGAAGTGAAGGACATCCGCCCATATGCGCCCGTTGACGGCGTGCCCGATGCGCAGGCGATCCACCTGTTCTCGGAAGCGGGGCGCCTGGCCTACGCGGACCGCAACCGCTACGTGGCCGACACGGACTTCGTGCCGCTGCCGGGCAAGGGCGTCGCTTCGATGCTCGATAAAACCTATCTGGCGCAGCGCGCCGCCCTGATCGGCGAAAAATCCATGGGTAAAGCCTTGCCCGGCACGCCGCCCGGCATGCAGGTGGCGTGGGGCATGGACAACGCCCTGCAGCGCCCGTCGACGTCGCACCTGGTGGCCGTCGATGCTTTTGGGGGCGGCCTGTCGATGACCACCAGTGTGGAAGACGCGTTCGGCTCGCGCCAGATGGTCGACGGCTTTTTGCTGAACAACCAGCTGACGGATTTCTCGTTCGATTCGCGCGATGCGGACGGTCCCATCGCCAACCGGGTCGAGGCGGGCAAGCGTCCGCGCAGCGCCATGTCGCCCACCCTCGTGTTCGAGAAGGGCACGCACAAGCTGGTGCTGGCCACGGGTTCCCCGGGCGGTTCGTCCATCATCAATTATGTGGCCAAGGTCCTGGTCGGCACCATGGACTGGGGCTTGAACGTGCAGCAGGCCATCAGCCTGCCCAACTTCGGCAGCCGCAACGGTCCGACGGAACTGGAAAAGGGCCGCGCGCCGGCCGCCCAGGTCGAGGCGCTGCAGGCGATGGGCCACGAGGTGCGCGTGATTGAGCAGAATTCCGGCCTGCAGGGCATCATGCGGCTGAACGCGCATGGCAAGGATTTCTGGTTTGGCGGCGCCGATCCACGGCGCGAAGGCATGGTCCGGGGCGATTAGGGGCACCGGACCAAACCTACTGCGCGTCGGTATAGGTGGCCTGCGATGCTCACCGTACTAGAGTACGGTTGCGCTTCTCGGCCACCTCTCCCTTCCGCTCGCTACGGTTTTGTCCGGCGCCGTGACGTGGGCAGTCTGTCTGGATGTTGTTCTGCACACTTTGTATCATCCTTTTCCGGTGCACTCAGTAACTTCCAAACTTTTCCACAAAGTATCAAGACCCTGCTAATCTGCCGGCATGGGAATGCAAAATAAAACAGGCTTGATACTCACGGGAGGAGGCGCCCGTGCCGCCTACCAGGTGGGCGTGCTGCAGGCGATTTCGGCGATTCTGTGGGAAGCGGGTTGGGCGCCGGCGCGCAACCCGTTCGACATCATCTGCGGCACCTCGGCCGGCGCCATCAACGCCACGGCGCTGGCTTGCCGCGCCGATAACTTCGGCGAAGGCGTGCAAAAGCTGCTCGACGTGTGGCAGCACATCGAAGTCGAGCAAGTGTATCGGGCCGATTCGCTGGGCGTGATCCGCTCGGGCGCGCGCTGGTTGTCCTTGCTGTCGTTCGGCTGGCTGCTGCGCCAGTGGCATGCGTCGCCGCCCAATTCCCTGCTCGACAATACCCCGCTGGTCAGCCTGCTGCACCGCATGCTCGACCTGCCGCGCCTGGACGCGGCCCTGGCCGACGGCTTGCTGCATGCGCTGGCCGTGACGGCGTCGTCGTATTCGGGCAGCCGCCACATGACGTTTTATCAGACGGCCGGGGATATCGCGCCCTGGGTGCGCACGCAGCGCCTGGCCTTGCCCGACCAGATCGGCGTGGAACACTTGCTCGCCTCGGCCGCCATCCCTTTTATCTTTCCCGCCGTGCCCCTGTACGTGGGCGGCCAGCGCGAATACTGCGGCGACGGCTCCATGCGCCAGCTGGCGCCGATCTCGCCGGCCATCCACCTGGGCGCGAACAAGGTGCTGGTGGTGGGCGCGGGACGCATGACGGAACCGGCACCGGCCGCGTCCGAAGCGGCGCGCTACCCGAGCCTGGCGCAGATCGCCGGCCACGCGCTGTCGTCGATCTTCCTCGATGGCCTGGCCGTCGACATCGAGCGTCTGAACCGCATCAACCTGACCTTGTCGATGCTGCCGCCCGAGCTGCTGGGCAAGACGGCCTTGCGGCCGGTGGAATTGCTGGTCATTGCGCCGTCCGAGCGGCTCGACGCCATCGCCAGCCGGCATATCGGCAGTTTGCCGCGTCCCATCCGCACCATGTTGTCGGGCATCGGCGCGGCCGAAGCGCGCGGCGCGGCGCTGGCATCGTATTTATTGTTCGAATCGACGTATACTAACGAGCTGATCCGTCTTGGACAGCGCGATACGCAGGCCCGCAAGGACGATGTACTGGCGTTTTTTGGTTCTTGAGACGGCCCCCGGAACAGTTGCCGGAGTTTCGCGTTTTTTTTGACAGGACGATTGTGCTGGTATTTCGACGTGTTTGCGATGTTGCCTCACTGTTAATTTTACTGCTGGGCGGCTGGGCCATGGCGGCGCCTGCGCCCACCCTGCGTTTCGACCAGCTCAGCGTCGACCAGGGCCTGGCGCAGGAATCGGTGCTGGCCATCGCCCAGGACCGGCAGGGCTATATGTGGTTCGGCAGCCAGTCCGGCCTGAGCCGCTACGACGGCTACCGCATGGTCGTCTACAAGAATATCGAGGGCGACAAGACCAGCCTGGCCGACAACTGGGTCGGCGAGCTGCATGTCGATAGCCAGGGCCAGCTGTGGGTGGGCACCGACAATGGGCTGGACCGCTTCGACGCCGCCAGCCAGACCTTCATCCATTATGGTCCCGGCGAAAAGAGCAAGCGCGGCAACGGCAACCGGCATATCCACGCCATTCTCGACGATGGCGCGCGCGGCTTCTGGATCGCCACTTCGGACGGTTTGCAGCATTTCGACCCGGCCACGGGCGCCTTCCGCACCTGGCACCATGAAGAAGGCAATCCGCGCAGCCTGGGCGACAATGAAATCAAGGCGCTGGCGCTGGACGCGCAACAGCGCCTGTGGATCGGCACGGTGACGGGCCTGGACATGCTGGCGCCGGGCAGCGAGCGCTTCGAGCATTTCGCCGTCGATACGACGCCCGGCTCGAAGTACAACGTGATCCAGTCGCTGCTGATCGACCGCCAGCAGAACCTGTGGATCGGCACCATGGCCGGCGCCGAGCGCTGGCGCCTGGGCGGCGCCGGCGAGGCGCCCCAGGCGCGCGTGCGCTTCGGCGAGAAACATGGCTTTTCCGCCATCCGCGTGGCCAGCCTGTACCAGGATGTCGACGCCACCGTCTGGCTGGGCAGCAATGCCGATGGCCTGTTCCGCTGGCTGCCCGACAGCGACACCTTCCTGCAGTACCGGCACCAGACGGGCGACAAGTTCAGCGTCGCCGACAACCAGCTGTCGTCGCTGTACCGCGACCGCGCCGGCACCTTCTGGGTCGGTTCCTGGTACAACGGCGTGAGCCGGGTCGACCTGGGCAGCGGCGGCTTTGCGCGCATGGCGCGCGCGCCCGGCGACGTGGGCGCGCTGGCGGACAAGAAAGTGCGCGCCGTGGCCGACGCGGGCAATGGCAAGCTGTGGCTGGCCACCAAGGGCGGCCTGAAACTGTACGACACGCGCGACGGCAGCTCGCGCCTGTTCGACCTGCGCAGCGCACCCGGCATGTCGCGCGACGAGCAGGTCACGACCCTGTACAAGGCGCCGGACGGCGTGCTGTGGGTGGGCGGCTCGACGGGCTTGCACCGCTTTGATCCGGCACTGGGGCGTTTTTTTACCATGCGCTTTGCCGCCGGCGACCCGAACAGCGACACCATCCGCAATGTCGTGAGCGACCGCAGCGGCATGCTGTGGGTGTCGACGCGGGGCGGCGTGCACCGCTTCGATCCCGTCAGCCGCCGTTTTACCACTTACCGCCACGACCCGGCCGATCCGAACAGCCTGTCCGACAACATGGTGCGGCCCGTGCTGGAAGACGGGAAGGGGCGGTTGTGGATAGGCTCCTTCCACGGCCTGGACTTGCTGGACCGCGCCAGCGGCCGCTTCCGCCATTTCCGCCACGATCCGCAAAACCCGCAGAGCCTGAGCCACGATGAAGTGCATTTCCTGCACGAAGACAAGCGCGGCGTGCTGTGGGTGGGCACGGCCAATGGCTTGAACCGCATGGACGTCGACGCCAAGGGCGGGATCCGCTTCCGGCGCTTCCTGCGCAAGGATGGCATGGCCGATGACGCCGTCGCCAGCATCCTCGGCGACGACAACGAACAGCTGTGGCTGAGCACGAACAGCGGCATCACGCGGCTCGACATGCGCAGCGGCCTGTTCCGCAACTACGACAGCGCCGATGGCACGGTGGAAGGCTCGTACTTCGACGGTGCGGCCCTGCGCGCGTCGGACGGCACCATGTATTTCGGCGGCTTCAACGGCATGACGGCGTTCATGCCGCAGGATATCCACGACAACCGCGTGCCGCCGCTGGTGGCCGTCACGGAACTGCAGATCTTCAACAAGCCGGTGGCCATCGGCCGCGGCGAGTTCGCGCATGTGCTCAAGAAGGCCATCGACCATACGCGCGAGCTGGTGCTGACCAGCCGCGAAAGCGTTTTTTCGCTGGAATTCGCGGCCCTGCATTTCGCCGCGCCCCAGCGCAATATGTTCGCCTACCGGCTCGAAGGCTTCGACCAGGACTGGGTCATGACGGATGCGGGGCGGCGCTTTGCCACCTACACCAACCTCGACGCGGGCAACTATGTGTTTCGCGTCAAGGCGGCCAACAAGGACGGCGTGTGGAACGAGAGCGGCGCCACGCTGGCCATCACGATTTTGCCGCCGTTCTGGAAGACCTGGTGGTTCCGCACCCTGATGGCGCTGCTGCTGCTGGGCGCCGTGTATGGCGCGTACCGCCAGCGCGTACGCGCGCTGCGGCGCCAGCAGAACGAGCTGGAAAAACTGGTCGGCGAACGCACGGCCGAGTTGCAGAGCAAGGAAATCGAGGTGCTGGCCCAGTCGGAAAAGCTGGCGCAAGTCAACAGCAGCCTGACGAAAAACGAGGAAAGCCTGCGCCAGGCCAAGCGCAAGGCCGAGGATGCGACGCGCCAGAAGTCGGAATTTTTGGCCAACATGAGCCACGAGATGCGCACCCCGCTGGCCGGCGTGATCGGCATGCTGGGCTTTGCCCTGCGCGACGAGCAGCTGCACGACGCCACGCGCGAGCAGATCCTGCGCGGCCAGGCCAATGCCCAGTCGCTGCTGGTGATCATCAATGACTTGCTCGATTTTTCCAAGATCGAGGCGGGCAAGCTGAGTATCGAAAACATCGATTTCGCGCTCGGCGCGGCCATCGAGACGGTCGTGACCCTGTTCGAGGAGCAGGCGGCCGCGCGCAGTATCGGTTTCTCCATCGATTTCGCGCCGGACCTGCCGCCCTTCGTGGTGGGCGATCCGACCCGCTTGCGCCAGGTGCTGGTCAACCTGGTCGGCAATGCCTTCAAGTTCACCCAGCGCGGCGGCGTCAGCGTGTGCGTCGAGCGGGCCGGCGTGGCCAGCGGCAGCGGCGGACGCCGTGTCAACCTGATCCGCTTTAGCGTCAGCGACAGCGGCATCGGCATCGATGCGGACGCGATGGCGCGCCTGTTCCAGAAGTTCGAGCAGGCCGATGCCAGCACCACGCGGCGCTACGGCGGCACGGGGCTGGGTCTGGCGATCTGCCGCCAGCTGGTCGAACTGATGGACGGCGAGATCGAGGTGGCCAGCACGCCGGGGCAGGGCAGCACGTTTGCCTTCACCTTGCCGCTGGCCGACGGCGTGGCGCCACCGCTGGTGCCGCAGGTGGCGCTGGCGCCGCACAGCCACCAGCTGCGCGTGCTGTGCGCGGAAGACTTCCCCACCAACCAGATCATCATCCGCGTCATGCTCGAAGAACTGGGGCACCGGGTCGACGTGGTCGCCAACGGCGTGCTGGCGGTGGCGGCCTGCGTGCATACGCGCTATGACCTGATCCTGATGGACGGGCGCATGCCGGAGATGGACGGCGCCACGGCGACGCGCTTGATCCGCGTGGGCGGCTGGCCGGACCAGCCCGTGCGCGACCAGGAACTGATGATCGTGGCCCTGACGGCGAACGCCAGCGAAGAAGACCGCAGCCGCTACTTGGGCGTCGGCATGGATGATTTCCTCAGCAAACCGGTGGACGAGGCGGCGCTGCATGGCTTGCTGGCGCGCGCCATCGAGCGCCAGCTGCAGCGCGGTTTCATGTTGCCGCGCATGCCATCGAACGCGCCGCGCGCTAGCGCGCGGGGGCAGGCGGAACTCGACGCCCTGTTCGGCGTCGCGCCGGCCATCCCGGCGGCGGCGTCCGCCCAATCCATCCGCAGTGGCGAACTGCAGCGGCGCATCCGCGTCGCCTTTGTCGCCGACCTGGAAGGGCGCCTGCGCGAACTCGACGATGCCCTGGCGGCGCAGGACCAGGACAACGCCGGGCGCCTGTTGCACGGATTGAAGGGCAGCGCCGCCTATCTCGACGAAACGCAGCTGCACATGCTGTGCACGGAAATGGAGGAGGCGGCCGATGGCGGGCGCTGGACGCAGGTGGCCCTGCATTTGCCGCAATTGCGCGCACTGTTGACGCAAATAGCCGTTTCGGGCAAGGAAATGTAAAATAGGCAATTCCTGCCGTGGAGCGCGCGGCGAAACTGGGTAGAATGCGGCCAGGCACTCTGACGCTGCCGCCAATGGAGAAAGCAATGAAAGTACTGGTGGTTGACGACGATGTCGTGTCGCGCATGGTATTGATGCATCTGATCGACAGCTGCGGCGTGCACGATATCGTGGAAGCCGAAGATGGCGCGGCGGCGTGGGAGCAGCTCGAAGGCGGCTTGCGCCCCGCGCTGTGCTTTTGCGACTTGCGCATGCCGCGCCTGTCCGGCATGGAGCTGCTGCAGAAAATCCGCTCCGACAGCGCGCTCGACGCCATGCCGCTGGTGCTGGTCTCGTCGGCCAATGACCACGACACGGTGCGCGACGCCGTGCAGGCCGGCGCCGCCGGCTACATCGTCAAGCCTTTTCAGCCGGAGCAGGTGCGCCAGCATATCGACGCCTGCTTCGACGTCTGCGCCTTGCCGGCCGAGGCGCCGCGCGACACCTTGCAGCGGCTGGGCATCGACGGCGAACGCCTGCTGGCCTACCTGACGGGCTTCCAGGGGCAGATAGTCGCCGCCAGCGAACAGGTCGACGCCTTGCTGGCGCGCGGCGAACCGGCCCAGGCGCGCCAGCAGCTCGAACGGCTGCACCTCGGTTGCCGCACCCTGGGCTTGCATGGCGCGGAAGCCGGCATGAGCGCCTTGCTGCAGTCGGCGGTGCTCGATGGCGAGCAGATACAGGCGGCCCTGGCCGCGCTGGCGCGCAGCGCGGCGCAGCAGGCGCACGCTCTGCGCCAGGACGGCGCCGACTGATACACCATAACAAAACCTGCTGCGCGTCGTGATTTGCGGCTTCCGATGCTCACTGTGCATCCGCACAGCTCCGCTTCTCGGGTCAACGGGGGCGCCGAGCCTCCCACCCGCTCGCTACGGTTTTGTTAGGTGTGTTGAAATTGCTGTTTCTGCTTGCTGGAAAAATACTTTAGGTTTAAAGTATCTGCTTCCGGGCCTTGTGCACGCGCCCGTCACCAGCCAGGATGAGCATGAGCAGCGACCCTTCGCCTACCACCGCATCTCCCCAGGACGACTTTGCGCGCGCGCACCTGCCGCCGCGCGCACTCTGGCCGCAGCTGTGCCTTGATTTGCCCGAGCTGCAGTATCCGCCGCGCCTTAATTGCGTCGCCGCGCTGCTCGATGCGGCCGTGGCCAACGGCGGCGGCGAGCGCACCGCCATCCTTGCCGACGGCCAGCGCTGGAGCTACGCCGATCTGGCGCGGCAAGTCGACCGCATCGCCCACGTGCTGCGCGCCGACCTGGGCCTGATCCCCGGCAACCGCGTGCTGCTGCGCGGCGCGAATACCCCGATGATGGCCGCCTGCCTGCTGGCCGTGCTGAAGGCCGGCTGCATCGCCGTGCCCACCATGCCGCTGCTGCGCGCGCGCGAACTGTCCACCATCCTGACCAAAGCGCAAGTCAACGCCGTGCTGTGCGCGCAGGGCTTGCGCGCGGAGCTCGATGGCTTGCCAGACTTGCCGGCCATGCTGTGCTTTGGCGCCGCCGATGCGGAACTGGAACGGCGCATGGCGGCCCACGATGCGCCATTTCCCGCACACGACACGGCGGCCGACGACGTCTGCCTGATCAGCTTTACTTCGGGCACGACGGGCGTCCCCAAGGGCACCATGCACATGCACCGCGACCTGCTGGCCATCTGCGACTGCTTTCCCCGTTCCATGCTGCAGGTGCGCGCCGACGATATCTTCATCGGCACGCCGCCGCTGGCTTTTACTTTTGGCCTGGGCGGCCTGCTGCTGTTTCCCCTGCGTTTTGGCGCGGCCACCGTGCTGCTGGAAAAACTCACACCCGACGGCCTGCTGCGCGCCGTCGGTACCTATCAGGCCACGATCTGCTTCACGGCGCCGACTTTTTACCGCCAGATGGCGCCCCTGGCGGCCGGCCACGATTTGAGCAGCATGCGCTTGTGCGTGTCGGCAGGCGAGGCGCTGCCGCTGGCCACGCGCGACGCCTGGCAGGCGGTGACGGGACTGGCCATGACGGACGGCATCGGCGCCACTGAAATGCTGCACATCTTCATTTCCGCCACGGGCGAGGGCATCCGCCGCGGCGCCATCGGCAAGGCCATTCCCGGCTACCAGGCATGCATCGTTGACGATGCGGGCGTGCCGCAGCCGCCCGGCGTGACGGGCCGCCTGGCCGTGAAAGGCCCCACCGGCTGCCGCTACCTGTCCGATCCGCGCCAGCGCGAGTACGTGCAGAACGGCTGGAACCTGACGGGCGACACCTTCGAGATGGATGCCGACGGCTATTTCTATTACCGCTCGCGCAGCGACGACATGATCGTCTCGGCCGGCTACAACATCGCCGGCCCGGAAGTGGAAGAGGCGCTGCTGCGCCACCCTGCCGTGGCCGAATGCGGCGTGGTCGGGCGCGCCGATGCCGAACGCGGCCAGATCGTCGAGGCGCACGTGGTGCTGAAAGATGGTTTCCAGCCCGGCGACGTGCTGGCGGCCGAACTGCAGGACTTCGTGCGCCAGCAGATCGCCCCGTATAAATACCCGCGCGCCATCCGTTTCCTGCCTGCCTTGCCGCGCACGGAAACGGGCAAGCTGCAGCGCTTCAAACTTCGCACGGACACCCCATGAATATCGTCTGCATCGGCGGCGGCCCCGCCGGCCTGTATTTCAGCCTGCTCATGAAAAAGCAGAACCCGGATCACCGCATCACGGTCATCGAGCGCAACCGCCCGTACGACACGTTTGGCTGGGGCGTGGTGTTTTCCGACCAGACCCTGGGCAACCTGGCCAATGCGGACGAGCCGACGGCGCGCGCCATCCTGCAGGCGTTCAACCACTGGGACGATATCGAGATCCACTTCAAGGGCCAGACCGTGCGCTCCGGCGGCCATGGCTTTTGCGGCATCGGCCGCAAGCGCCTGCTCAATATCCTGCAGGCGCGCTGCGAGGAACTCGGCGTGCAGCTGGTATTCGAGACGGAAGTGCTGGACGACCAGGCCATCGCGAAGCAGTACGGCGCCGACCTGGTGCTCGCCAGCGACGGCTTGAACAGCCGCATCCGCACGCGCTATGCGGCCAGCTACCAGCCCGAGATCGACCAGCGCCATTGCCGCTTCGTCTGGCTGGGCACGCGCAAGAAATTCGAGGCCTTCACGTTTGCCTTCCGCCAGACGGAATTCGGCTGGTTCCAGGCGCATATTTATCAATACGATGGCGAGACCTCGACCTTCATCGTCGAAACGCCCGAACACGTGTGGCGCGCGGCGGGACTGGACGCCATGAGCCAGGAAGAGGGCATCGCCTTTTGCGAAGCGTTGTTCGCCGAGGAACTCGATGGCCACGGTTTGCTGAGCAATTCGCCGCACTTGCGCGGCTCGGCACAGTGGATCACCTTTCCCCGCATCGTCTGCCGGCAATGGGTGCACCGCCAGGACGGCGTGCCCGTCGTGCTGATGGGGGACGCGGCCCACACGGCGCATTACTCCATTGGCTCGGGCACCAAGCTGGCGCTGGAAGACGCGATCGAGCTGGCGCGCTGCTTCGGCCAGCATGGGGATACGGATGCCGCGCTGGCCGCCTACCAGCAGCTGCGCGCCATCGAGGTGCTGAAAATCCAGAGCGCGGCGCGCAATTCCATGGAGTGGTTTGAAAACGTCGAGCGCTACAGCGCCATGGAGGCGCCGCAGTTTGCCTATTCCATGCTCACGCGCAGCCAGCGCATCTCGCATGAAAACCTGCGCCTGCGCGATCCCGCCTACGTGGCCGGCTATGAACTGTGGCTGGCGCGGCGCGCCGGCGAGCAAGCCGGCGTGGACATGCTGGATCAGGCCTTGCCGCCCATGCTCACGCCTTTCCGGCTGCGCGGCGTGCTGCTGAAAAACCGCATCGCCGTCTCGCCGATGGCGCAGTACAGCGCCGTCGACGGCGTGGCCGGCGACTACCATCTGATGCACCTGGGCGCGCGCGCCATGGGCGGCGCCGGTCTCGTGTTTGCCGAGATGACGTGCGTGTCGGCCGATGCGCGCATCACGCCCGCCTGCCCCGGCATGTACAGCGAAGCGCACACGCAGGCGTGGCGGCGCATCGTCGATTTCGTGCACGCGAACAGCGATGCGAAGATCGCCCTGCAGCTGGGCCACGCGGGCGCGAAAGGCTCGACGCGGCCCATGTGGGACGGCATCGACCAGCCGCTCAGGGAGGGCAACTGGCCGCTGGTCTCGGCCTCGGAACAGCAATACCTGGCCGGCGTCTCGCAAACGGCGCGCGCGGCCACGGAAAGCGACCTGGCGCGCATCGAACAGGACTTCGTGCGCGCCACGCTGGCCGCCGCCGTCGCCGGTTTCGACTGGCTGGAACTGCATTGCGCGCACGGTTATCTGCTGTCGAGTTTTATTTCGCCGCTGACCAACCGCCGCACGGACGAATATGGCGGCAGCCTGGAAAACCGCTGCCGTTATCCCTTGCGCGTGTTCCGCGCCATGCGCGCGGCGTGGCCGCAGGATAAACCGATGAGCGTGCGCATCTCGGCCCACGACTGGGTCGATGGCGGCATCACGCCAGATGATGCGGTCGTCATCGCGCGCCTGTTCAAGCAGGCGGGCGCGGACCTGATCGACTGTTCCTCGGGCCAGGTCAGCAAGCTCGAACGGCCCGTGTACGGGCGCATGTTCCAGGCGCCGTTCGCCGACCGCGTGCGCAACGAGGCGGGCATTGCCAGCATGGCCGTCGGCTCGATTTTCGAAGCCGACCACGCCAACAGCATCATCGCCGCCGGCCGCGCCGACCTGTGCGCCGTGGGCCGTCCGCACCTGGCCAACCCGGCCTGGACCCTGACGGAAATGGCGCGCATCGGCTACAGCGGCGCAGGCGCAGTCTGGCCGAAACAGTACCGGCCGGGCCAGCAGCAGCTGGAACGCAATCTGCAGCGCGAGCGCCAGCTGGCGGCCGCCAACACGGTTCTCACCCCGCAACAGGTGGCCGCGCGGCTGCTGGAGGGATGACATGAACAAGGAAGCATCGATGGACGCATTATCAGGAAAACATGCGCTGGTGACGGGCGCCGGCAGCGGCATCGGCCTGGCCTGCGCACACGCCTTGCTGGACGCGGGCGCCAGGGTCACCCTGGCCGGGCGCGATGGCGCGCGGCTGGCGCGCGCGCGCATGCAGCTGGAAGAGGCGGGCCACGCGGGCCGGGTGGCCATCTGCGTGCTCGACGTGGCCGTGGAAGCGTCCGTGCAGGCGGGCTTCGCGCAGGCGGCCGCGCATTTCGGCCGCATCGATATCCTGGTCAATAACGCGGGCCAGGCGCATGCTGCGCCTTTCGGCAAGACGGACGCCGCCATCTGGCAGCAGATGCTGGCCGTGAACCTGACGGGCGTGTTCCACTGCTGCCAGGCGGCCATGCCGGCCATGCTGGAAGCGGGTTGGGGGCGCATCGTCAACGTGGCGTCGACGGCGGGCCTGAAAGGTTACCGTTACGTCAGCGCCTATGTCGCCGCCAAGCATGGCGTGATCGGCCTGACGCGCGCGCTGGCGCTGGAAGCGGCGCCGCGCGGCGTCACCGTCAACGCCGTCTGCCCCGGCTACACGGAAACGGACATGGTGGCGCAAGCCGTGCAGAACATCGTGCGCAAGACAGGACGCGGCGAAGACGCGGCGCGAGCGGAACTGGCGGCAGCCAATCCGCAGCAGCGGCTGGTGCAGCCGCGCGAAGTGGCCGATGCGGTGGCCTGGCTTTGCCTGCCCGCGTCGTCCGCCATGAATGGACAATCGATCGCCGTCGCCGGCGGCGAAGTCATGTAACCGAATGAAGATCATGGACAAAGAAAACGAAAATGTGCAGGACGAACCCGTGCTGGATCTGGCCAGCCGGCTGACGCAGGACCACCACCAGTCGCTCAAGCTGTGGCTGCGCATGCTCTCGTGCACAGTGAAAATCGAAAACGAAGTGCGCACGCGCCTGCGCGCCACCTTCGGCATCACCTTGCCCCGCTTCGACTTGATGGCACAGCTCGAACGCTTTCCCGAAGGTTTACGCATGGGCGAACTGTCCAGGCGCATGATGGTCACGGGCGGCAATATCACGGGCATCACCGACCAGCTGGAGCAGGAAAAACTGGTGGCGCGCGTGGTCGACCCGAAAGACCGCCGCTCGTACAGCGTCAAGCTGACGCCAGCGGGCCGGCGCGCCTTCGACGAGATGGCGCGCGTGCACGAAGGCTGGATCGCCGAACTGCTGCACGGCGTGACGCCCGACGACAAAACCCGCTTGATCGACCTGCTGTCGCACATGAAGCAGCAGTTGAATAACACCTCGCTGAAGGACTGAGCATGCGCCATCTACCGGGCCAGCCGCAAGACCTGCCAGGCAACCGCGCCAGCCTGGCCGGCTACGCCGCGCGGCATTTTCTGTTTTCCGTCGAAGGCGGCGTGGCCACCTTGACCCTGCACCGGCCCGAGCGCAAGAATCCGCTCACCTTCGATTCGTATGCGGAGCTGCGCGAGCTGTTCCGCGCGCTGGCGCATGCGGACGACGTCAAGGCCGTGGTCATCACGGGCAGCGGCGCCAATTTCTGCTCGGGCGGCGACGTGCACGACATCATCGGACCGCTGACGCAGCTCGACATGCCCGGCCTGCTGGCGTTTACCCGCATGACGGGCGACGTGGTGAAAGCCATGCGCGCCTGCCCGCAGCCCATCGTCGCCGCCATCGACGGCATTTGCGCGGGTGCCGGCGCCATGCTGGCGCTGGCTTCCGATATCCGCATCGGCACGGCGCGCAGCAAGACGGCCTTTTTGTTTACCCGCGTGGGCCTGGCCGGCTGCGACATGGGCGCCTGCGCCTTGCTGCCGCGCGTGATCGGCCAGGGGCGCGCCGCCGAATTGCTGTACTCGGGGCGCTCCCTGGCCGGAGCCGAGGCCGAGCGCTGGGGCTGGCTTAACCGTCTGGTCGAGCCGGAAGAGCTGGCCGAGGCGGCGCAGCTGTTCGCCGCCGGCCTGGCCAGCGGCCCCACCTTCGCGCACGGCATGACGAAAAAAATGCTGCAGCAGGAGTGGAACATGGGCGTCGACGAAGCCATCGAGGCGGAAGCGCAGGCGCAAGCCATTTGCATGGCCACCAACGATTTTCATCGGGCCTATCACGCCTTCGTGGCGAAAGAGCAACCACAGTTTGAGGGTAACTGACATGCGTGATATGAGCTATCTGGACTGGCCGTTTTTCGAGACGCATCATGCCGAACTTGAACGCGAACTCGATGCCTGGGCGGCGCTGCACCTGGACGACGCCCATGGCGCCGACGTCGATGCGGCTTGCCGCGCGCGGGTGGCGCAACTGGGGCAGGGCGGATGGCTGGCCTACGCCACGGGCACCGATGGCCAGATCGACACGCGCGCCATTTGCCTGATGCGCGAAACCCTGGCGCGCCACGACGGCCTGGCCGATTTCGCCTTTGCCATGCAGGGACTCGGCTCCGGCGCCATCGGCCTGTTCGGCAGCGCCGGGAACAAGGCGCGCTATTTGCCGGACGTGGCCAGCGGCAAGCGTATCGCCGCCTTTGCCCTGTCTGAGCCGCAGGCCGGCTCCGATGTGGCGGCCATGGCCTGCGCGGCGCGCCGCGACGGCGACGAGTATGTGCTCGATGGCGAAAAGACATGGATCTCGAACGGCGGCATCGCCGACTTTTACGTGGTGTTCGCCCGCACGGGCGAGGCGCCAGGGGCGCGCGGCATCAGCGCCTTCATCGTTGACGCCGACAATCCCGGGCTGGAAATCGCCGAGCGCATCGCCGTCATCGCGCCGCATCCGCTGGCGCGCCTGCGCTTTGCCAATTGCCGCGTACCCGTGTCGCAGCGCCTGGGCGAGGCGGGGCAGGGCTTCAAGGTGGCGATGGCCACGCTCGATGTGTTCCGCACGTCGGTGGCCGCCGCCGCACTGGGTTTCGCGCGGCGCGCGTTCGACGAGGCGCTGCGCCACGCGACAAAGCGCCAGATGTTCGGCCAGACCCTGGCGGACTTCCAGTTGACGCAGGCAAAATTGGCGCAGATGGCCACCGGCATCGACGCGGCCGCGCTGCTGACCTACCGCGCCGCCTGGCAGCGCGACCAGGGCCGCAAGGTGACGAAGGAGGCCGCGATGGCCAAGCTGACGGCCACGGAAACGGCGCAGCAGGTGATCGACGCGGCCGTGCAGCTGTTCGGCGGCATGGGCGTGGTCAGCGGGCACCCGGTCGAGCGCCTGTACCGCGAAATCCGCGCCTTGCGCATCTACGAGGGCGCCAGCGAAGTGCAGCAATTGATCATCGCGCGCGAACTGCTGCGCGAGGCGGCCAACGCATGAACGGCATGAGCCGCATGAACAACGAGGAAAGCAATATGCAAGTTTTACAACCACCAGGATGGGCCAGGCCGCGCGGCTATGCGAACGGCATTGCCGCCAGCGGACGCACGGTGTACGTCAGCGGCATGATCGGCTGGGATGCGCAGGGCCAGTTTCATACGGACGATTTTGCGGGACAGGTGCGCCAGGCCTTGCAGAATATCGTCGCCGTGTTGGCCGAGGCCGGCGCCTTGCCCGAGCACATCGTGCGCATGAACTGGTATGTACTGGACAAGAAGGAATATGTGGCGGCATATCCACACATTGGCGTTGCCTACAGGGAAATCATCGGCAAGCATTTTCCAGCCATGACGGCGGTGCAAGTGGCGGGACTCATCGAGGACAGAGCGAAGGTCGAGATCGAAGTGACGGCCGTGTTGCCTGAATGAATTATTTTTGTCAAAATTATATTTTTTGCGCTAAAATAAGAAATGTAAAAACAATATCTGCTATGTTATATTTGGCAACCGGAAAATACGCCGGCTTCAAATACTGACAGTCGAGGCAGATGATGCACAATAATTTTAAGGCGGTAAGAAGTGTGGTGCTGGCCCTGGCCGGTATGGGTGTTTGCCTGGGCGCGCAGGCCGGAACCGGCACGTCGCTACTCTCTCCCGGCTATCAAACGCAACTGGAAAGCTGGCTTGGCGAAGGCCGCCTGGCGCTGACGAATATCTACAGCAAGGCGGCGGGCGACACCTCGCTGGATTTTCACAAGGCCTCCGATGGCAAGGGGCGCACGTTTTCCGTCATGGAAGCGACCAATGCCTCGGGGCAAACCTGGCTCGTCGGTGGCTATAACCCGCAAAGCTGGAGTTCGACCGACGGCATGCATGTGACCATGGAAGATAGCCAGCGCACAGGTTTCCTGTTCAATCTGACAGCGGGTTTCATGCTGCCGCAATTGAAGCAGTATTTCAGCGGCGATGGCATCGGCAAGGATCAGACCTACAATCAGGAAAATTATGGTCCCACCTTTGGTGTCGGCCATGATCTGTATGTACCGCAGGACTTGACGCACGGCGGCTATTCTTCCCTTTACACCTACAATTACCGTGGACACCCGGCGAGCGGGATCAGCCTGATCGATGGTTCCAGTTTTACGGTACCGAACATTACGTACGGCGCGATACAGGTGTTTACCATCAGTGCGGTGCCGGAGCCTGCCACTTATGGCGTGCTGCTGGCGGGGCTGATCTTGCTCGCTGGCATGCATTTGCGTCAGCAGCGGACAAGCTTGCGCGCCCGCAGCTGAATGCTGCAGTCGCGCCGATATCGGATACGCTTGCGCGTGCCGCGGGAGCGGTGCGCCATGTCGCCTGCCGCGCCCTCGTTGCCGGAAAATTGATTGATGGCCATTAGCTCATCGGCAGTCGCCGAGGCTTGATGTTGTCGTATTAGCAACCACCCACGCTTGGGATTTTGTAGTGCTATTTAATACCTTTTCATTTTTCCTCATTTTCCTTCCGCTGGCACTGCTGGGCTACTTTGTCCTGTCACGCTATTCGCTGCGCCTGTCCATCATCTTTCTATTGCTGGCATCGGTTGCATTCTATTGTTACTGGGATATCGCCTTCCTGCCCTTGCTGGCCTTGTCGATCTGCACCAACTTTGCCGTCGGGCGCGCCATTTCGCTGCACCATGGACAGGGCCGCCTGCGCCGGGCAAAGCTGTGGCTGATCGGCGGACTCGTCTTTAATCTGTCCCTGCTCGTCTTTTTCAAGTACTTTGACTTCCTGTTGAGCAATATTGCCGCGCTCACGGGGGCGCCCATAGAGCCCATCGGGATTACTTTGCCCATCGGTATTTCCTTCTTCACCTTCACGCAAATCGCCTATTTAGTCGATTGCCATGCCGGCAAGGTCAAGGACTATCAACCTGAAAGCTACGGCTTGTTCGTTACGTACTTCCCCCACCTGATTGCCGGCCCCATCCTGCATCACAAGGAGATGATGCCGCAGTTCTCGGAGCCGGCCCGGCACGTTCCGCATCGCGGGCGGCTGGTGGTGGGCCTGAGTTTCTTTACCATCGGCCTGTTCAAGAAGGTCGTCCTGGCCGATGGCGTGGCCCGCTTCGTAGGGCCCGTCTTTGACCTGCATCATCAGCACCTGAGCATGCTCGAAGCCTGGGCCGGAGCGCTGGCCTATACTTTCCAGTTGTATTTCGATTTCTCGGCGTATTCCGACATGGCCTATGGCTTGTCTTATATGTTCGGCATCGTCTTGCCCATCAATTTCAACTCGCCATACAAGGCGGCGTCCATCATCGATTTCTGGCGCCGCTGGCATATCACCCTGTCCAATTTTCTGCGCGACTACCTGTACATTCCGCTGGGCGGCAATCGCAAGAGCTCGTTCTTGCGCTACCGCAATCTGTTGCTGACGATGCTGCTGGGTGGACTGTGGCACGGCGCCAATTGGACGTTCTTGCTGTGGGGCATGTTGCACGGTATTTATCTGATCATTAACCATGCCTTGCGGCACATGCTGGGCGGGCGTAGCAACTGGGCGCTGCGCCTGGGCGGCGCCTGCGCCACCTTCCTGGCCGTGGTTGTGGCCTGGGTCTTCTTCCGCGCCAATTCGGTGGGTGTGGCGCTGGACGTGCTGCATGCGATGTGGGGTGGCACTCTGACGCCAGCCATGCGCGAGACCGTGTTGGGCATGAACCGCATCATGGAGCTTGGCAGTTGTCTGTGGTGGCTGGGCGCCTGCGCCGTTATCGCTTTCTTTTTGCCGAATGCCTATGACCTGCTGGGCCGTGGCTTGCGTCTGGAGCAGGAAAACCGTCTGGAAGGCGGGCGCGGCAACTTGTTGCTGGGTGCCTTGCTGTTGTTGTGCCTGTTCTTGCTGTCGATCAGCGAGACCCGTGGCGTATCCGAATTTCTGTATTTTAACTTTTAAATCATCATGCGTTCATCCATTACGATAGGAATCGGTGTGCTGCTGATGGCGCTGGTGCTCGAGGCTGTGTTGCAGTGCCTGCCGGTGTCGTCCGGCTTGCGCCTCGCGCAAAGCAGTGCAAGCATGCCGCTCAGCCGTTACTTGCCCCGGCAGGAGTATGTGTATTCGCATGGCTGGGCATTGTCGAACGCGCGCCGCGGTGTCACCAACGGGCAGGGTTTTGCCAATTCCGCCGAGTTCAAGCCGGATCCCGCCGTGCTGGTGCTGGGCGACAGCTTTGTCGAAAGCCTGATGCTCGACTACCCCGACACCCTGCAGGGGGAGCTGGACCGCATGCTGGGCGGGGCCGTGGTGTCGGCCGCCAGTTCGGGCAACGGCTTGGCCGATACGCTCGAGATGCTGCGCCATTATGCGCCGCGCCTGCATCCACGCAACGTGGTCGTTCTGATCGATTCGGGAAATCTGAACAACCTGCTGTTGCCCGCACCACGCAGCCACAACCAGTTCGTGGCCGGCCCTGATGGCGTGCGGACGGTCCATGTCGACTATGTCGAATCAAAGCTCAAGCGCTGGCTGGCGCACTCGGCCCTTGTGCGCTATACCTATTACAACCTGAAGCTGCCGGACTGGATATCGTCGCTGCGACGCGCAGCTCACGCGCCAGTGGCCGACGATACCGGGGCGGCGGCGCGCGACCAGATGCTGGCCTACTATTTCGCGCAGATCAAGGCGCTTCCCGGCGCCGCCGACAGGCAAATGGTCTTTGTGGTCGATGGGGAGCGCAACACCTTGTATGAGCCGAAGAAGGGCAAACCGTCGTGGCACGGCGATGACCGCCAAGTTTTCATGGCGCAGGCGAGGCAGCATGGCCACGTCGTGGTCGACATGCAGCCTGTGTTCGAGGAGCATTGGCGCGAGCATGCCGAGCGGCTCGATTTTCTGCCGATGGATGGCCACTGGAACAAGGTGGCGCATGGCTTGGCGGCGCAGCATGTCATGCCCTTGCTGTTGCCGGCCGGGCAGCCATAGCCGGGAGCCTCGCGCCACGCCAGCCGGATTTTCCGTTGCGTACCAGCGTCCGCTATGTCCACGGTGCGCGCCACCCTGTATAATGCCGCTGCGCGTGTCGCCATCGTACAATGGATAGTACAAGGTCCTCCTAAGACTTAAATGCAGGTTCGATTCCTGCTGGCGACACCACATTCCACGCAACGCGCGCCGGTGGCCTGAGTTCATGCTGGCTGCAATGTACTGGTGGTGCCGAGTTGTCGGTACAATGCGTGCTTCATTCATCCAATCGGCAGCTGTTTGGCGCACCACGCGGTGCGCGCGAGGCGGCGCCCGTACACCTTTACTCATTATGGCTGTCATTTCTCTTTCATCGGCGCAACTTGCGTTCGGTCACGTCGCGCTGCTCGATCACGCGGAATTTTCACTGGAAACCTCGGAACGGGTCGGCTTGATCGGCCGCAACGGCACAGGCAAATCCTCCTTATTGAAAGTCATTTCGGGCAAGTTCAAGCTCGATGATGGCCTGTTGGTGATGCAGCAAGGCATCAAGATCGCGTACGTGGAGCAGGAGCCGCAATTTGACCCGGACATGTCTGTCTTCGACGCCGTCGCTTCCGGCATGGGCGAATCGCAGGCGTGGCTGAAGGAATACGACGCGTTGACGGGCCAGTTTGGCCAGGGCAATGACGACGAACTGATGGAACGCATGCACGACATCCAGGTCAAACTCGATGCGGCCGATGCGTGGAGCTTGCCGAACAAGGTGGAAACCGTACTCGATCGTCTGAACCTGACGGGCGACATGGCCATGAAAACCCTGTCGGGCGGCATGCAGAAGCGCGTGGCGCTGGCGCGCGCGCTGGTGTCGGCACCGGACGTGCTGCTGCTCGATGAGCCGACCAACCATCTGGACTTCAGTTCCATCCTGTGGCTGGAAGGCTTGTTGCGCGACTTCAAAGGCAGCGTGCTGTTCATCACCCATGACCGCTCCTTCCTCGACAACGTTGCCACGCGCATCATCGAACTCGACCGCGGCCGTTTGCTGTCGTATCCGGGCAACTTCACGGCTTACCAGACGCGCAAGGCGGAGCAGCTGGAAATCGAGGAAGTGGAAAACGCCAAGTTCGACAAGTTCCTGGCGCAAGAAGAAGTGTGGATACGCAAGGGCGTCAAGGCGCGCCGCGTGCGCGACGAAGGCCGCGTGCGCCGCCTGGAAGCGCTGCGCCTGACGCGCAATGCGCGCCGCGAGCAGCAGGGCCAAGTGAAACTGGACGTGTCGGCCGGCGAACGCTCGGGCAAGATCGTGGCGGACCTGGAAAACGTTTCGAAGATCTACGGCGACAAGGTCATCGTCAAGGATTTCAGCGCCACCATCTTGCGCGGCGACAAGGTTGGCCTGATCGGCGCCAACGGCGCCGGCAAGACCACCTTGCTGAAAATGATTCTGGGTGAAGAGCAGTCGGACACGGGCACCATCCGCCTGGGCACCAAGCTGCAGGTCGCGTATTTCGACCAGATGCGCACGCAGCTGAACGAAGAGGCGAACCTGATGGAGACCATCGCGCCTGGCAGCGACTGGGTCGAGATCAATGGCCAGCGCCGTCACGTGATGACGTACCTGAACGACTTCCTGTTCGCGCCGGAACGTGCCCGTTCGCCCGTCAAGTCGCTGTCCGGTGGCGAGCGCAACCGTTTGCTGCTGGCGCGCCTGTTCGCCAAGCCGGCCAACGTGCTGGTGCTCGATGAGCCGACCAATGACTTGGATATCGATACCCTGGAATTGCTGGAAGAGTTGCTGGAAGAATACACCGGCACCGTCTTCCTCGTCAGCCATGACCGTACCTTCCTCGACAACGTGGTCACGCAGGTGATCGTCGCCGAAGGCGAGGGCAAGTGGCGCGAATTCGTCGGCGGCTACACGGACTGGGAGCGCGTGCGCACCTTGCCGATCGCCACGGCGCCTGCCAGCAAGCCGGCCGTGAAGGTCGAAGCTGCCGCACCCGTTGCCAAGCAGAAAAAGCTCAGCTACAAGGAGCAGCGCGAACTGGAAGAGTTGCCGAAACTGATCGCCAAGCTGGAAGACGAGCAATCGGTGCTGGCCGCCGAACTGTCGCATCCGGACTTCTACAAAAAGACGCCGGCCGAAGGCAAGCGCCTGAATGCGCGCGTGGCCGAGATCGAAGGCGAACTGCTGGAAGCGCTGGAAAAGTGGGAGCAGATCGAGGCGCGCAGCAATGCCTGATTAGTTTCTTGCATACCCTGTTGTAATTTAAGTTAGGATTACTTGCCACGGCAACGGTTCTGCTTGATATAATTATATAATTATATTTTTTACATCGGGGGATGCATGTTTGTTATCAAAAACACGCGCTCCGGACCACGGCGTCCGGCGCGTGGTTCCACCTCTGGTGCGCATCGGCATGTTTGACCGCGCCGCCTTGCCCCGGGTAGCGCCATTCCTGGCCTACCTCTCCTTTATCTTCATCGCCGACATGCTGGGCCGGGCCGGCTTTGCCGCGCAGGATTTGCGCTGGCTGTACGCCGTCAAGATCGGCGTCGTGCTGGGCATGTTGTTGTACTGGCGCCGCAGCTATACAGAACTGGTCTGGACAGGGCTGGGTGCGCGCGCTATTGCCGTCGCCATCTCCGCCGGACTTGTTGTTTTTTTGCTGTGGATTAATTTGAATGCGGGCTGGATGAGTATCGGCAGCGCCGACGGTTTCGATCCCCGCAATGACGGCAGCATCGAGTGGACGCTGGTGGTGCTGCGCATCGCCGGCGCGGCGCTCGTGGTGCCTGTGATGGAAGAGCTGTTCTGGCGCTCCTTCCTGCTGCGCTGGATCGATGCCCCGGACTTTCTGAAATTTAACCCGCGTCTGGCGAGTGCAAAGGCCTTTGTTGTCAGCGTGGTACTGTTTGGCTTCGAACACAATTTGTGGCTGGCCGGTATCGTTGCCGGTGCTGCTTATAGCTTGCTGTACATGCGCAGCCAGAACCTATGGTCGCCGATCCTCGCGCATGGCGTGACGAATGGCGTGCTGGGCCTCTGGATTGTTTCCGGTGGACACTGGACTTACTGGTAATATTGCCAACTAACTGTTTGCTCTTTCAAAGACAATGCCCATGTTGAATTCCCCGCCAAAAAGCCTCCGTAGCCACCCATGTCTGCTGCCTGGCATGCCGCTCATGTCTATCTTGCGTGCCGCTTGCGTGCTCGTGGTCGGAGGTGTGGCCAGCTCGTCGGCAATGGCCGCCTGGAGCGATACCATTTCCCCGTTCCTGGCGACCTCGTATTCCTATGACGACAATCTGTTGCGCCTCGACGACAATGTTCCCGGCTATAACGGTCCCCGTTCCGATACGTCGCGCCAGATACAGGCAGGTTTTCTCGTCAACCGGCCGATCGGGCGCCAGGTGCTGACGGGGCAGGCCAAGTGGTCGCGCGTGTCGTTCCAGCATTTTGACCAGTTCAACTACAGCGGCAAGGATTTCCTGGCCGATCTTGAATGGCATCTAGGCAATCATCTCGATGGCCATGCGGGCGCCCTGTATTCGCAAACTCTGACGCCGTTCAGCGATTTCCAGAGCACTGAACGCAATTTGCGTACGCGTCAGCGAGAGTACGTCGATGGCGGCTGGCGTTTCCATCCGAGCTGGCGCGTGCGTGGCGCTTACAGCCGTGAGCGCTACTCGTATGACTTGCTGTCGCAGCGCGTGTCCAACCGTGAAGAAAAAGCGACGGAACTGGGGCTTGATTATTTGCCTGCAAGTAATAGTCGTGTCGGCGTGCAGTTGCGGCATATCAATGGCAGCTATCCGAATCGCGTCAACGGCGGCCAGTTCGGCGTCGACGATGGCTATACCCAGGATGAGATCAAGGCGAATATTTATTGGAATTACAGTGCGATTACCCAAGTGCAACTCTTGGGTGGATGGGTGCGCCGCAGCCATTCCTTTTATTCGGGGCGCAATTCGAGCGGCGCCAACGGGCGCATCGTGGTGAACTGGGCGCCGCTGGGCAAGGTGCGTTTCACCGGTTCCCTGTGGCATGAGTATGGAGTAGTGGAAAATGCGCTGATTTCGAGCAGCCTGAATAATGGCGCCAGTGTTGCCGCCGCCTGGGATATCACGTCCAAGGTTCGCATGGATGCGCAACTGCGCCGCGAGAAGCGCGACTTTTCGGCCGCCAGCGGCCTGGTATTGCCCGTCGATGTCAGCGACACCTCGCATACCGAATCTCTGGGACTAACCTATGCTCCGCAGCCGAATATCCAGCTGGGTCTGAACGCCTTCCGCGACACGCGCAAGGGCGCACCTATTATTAATACTGGCAGTTTCCGCGCCAAAGGCGTGTCGTTCAGCGCCAGTGTCCAGTTCTGAAGAGCACTATGACGGTTAATGATATACCCTTGATTTCGTTCTTTCAGCGCATACTCGACCCATTGATTATCATGGGTACGCTGTATCTGTTGTCCGCCTTGTCAGGTTCCCCCTTTACTGGCTATTCGCTGGTATTGATGATCCTTGCGTTCTTTATTTCATCATCCGTATTCCAGTATGTCGATCCCTATCGTACCTGGCGCAGCGGTCGGATGCTGGCCTATACCCGCGATATTTTTGTCAGCTGGGGCATCACAGCCCTGATTCTGGTATTCCTGGGTTCGGCGACAGGACTGGCGTTTCATTTCGACCGCGAACTGGTGCTGGCCTGGTTTCTGCTGACGCCATTCATATTGCTGCTCAGCCATCTGGCTGCGCGGCGCATGGTGGCCGATCCCGGGCGCGACAGCGAAGTGCGCTCCGTCGTCATCATTGGCGCCAATGATGCCAGCCTGAAGTTTGCCGCCACCGTCGAGCGCAATCCGAATCTGTTCATGAGCGTACGGGGCTTTTTTGACGACCGTACCGATGACCGCTGGCCCGAGAAAATGCGTGAGCCCATGCTGGGCAAGATGGCCGATATCGCCGCCTATGTGCGCGAACACAATATCAAGATGATATTCATCAGCCAGCCCATTTCGGCGCAGCCGCGCATCCGTAAAATGCTCGATGAACTGCAGGATACGACGGCGTCCGTGTACTTCTTGCCGGATATTTATATCTTCGACCTGATGCAGGCGCGTTTCGACAATGTGGGCGGCATGCCGGTGATCGCCATCCGCGAGTCGCCGTTTACCGGTTTTAACAGCATGGTCAAGCGGGGCAGTGACATCGTGCTGGGCTTGCTGATCCAGATCATGCTGTTACCAGTGATGTTGGTCATCGCCATTGCAGTCAAGGTAACATCGAAAGGCCCCGTGATCTTCCGCCAGCGCCGCTACGGCCTGTATGGCGAGGAAATCATCGTCTATAAATTCCGTTCGATGACGGTCAGCGAGGATGGCGACAAGGTAGTGCAGGCCACCAAGAACGACCAGCGCGTGACGCGCGTGGGCAGCTTCTTGCGCCGCAGTTCACTCGATGAGTTGCCGCAGTTCATTAACGTGCTGCAGGGACGCATGAGCATTGTCGGGCCGCGTCCGCACGCCGTGGCGCACAATGAGCAGTATCGCAAGCTGATCAAGGGCTATATGCTGCGCCACAAGGTCAAGCCGGGCATTACCGGTTGGGCCCAGGTGAATGGCTTGCGCGGGGAGACGGAGACGCTCGACAAGATGGAGGCGCGCATCCATTTCGACCTTGACTACCTGCGCAACTGGTCGCTGTGGTTGGACTTATGGATCATTTTGCGCACCGTCAAGGTGGTGCTGAAGCGCGACAATGCGCATTGAGCGCGCATTGATGGCGGGCCGCCACACCGGACTTGAATATTTTTTGCAGAGATTTAATACGCGTTAAAATGGCGCAATCATGCGAGATGTCCAATAGCCGGTTCCTGGAGCCGGCCGAACAGTGATTCGATGAGCCAGACGACCCTATGAGGCAAGCACGGCGACATGATGTGCACGGTGACATGCTCCGCCTGCCTGACGGCGGGCCAGCTAGTCGACCATGGCATGCGCGCCATGCCCGCTGGAACCTCGCCCTGCCAGCATGGCGTCGGTCTGCTGTTGAACAGCGGCAGACCTCAAGGCACCGGCCCCATTCCTGCCGCTTTCCCATGTTTGCCCGCCTCCGATTATTGTGCGGCGTAGTGCAGGTGCCCCTCGCTACGCAATAAATATTTTCCTGTGGAAATTATTTATTGAGGCATCGCTATTGCAAGGCTTGTGTTTCTGATGAAACAGTTGTTTTTAAGATCTTTTAATAGTTTTTTAAGCAAATATTTCCCTAGTAAGCTAGTACACTGTGTATCATATTTATAATATTGACAATCATGTGGTCGCAAGCCCATAATTTCAATCGAAATCTGCTTTTTTTGACAATGTTTTGTTGCCAAGTGAGTTATCATCACATTCACAAAATTATCAGCGGATTTCCTTACCTGAACTGAAGGAGTCATTTTGAACCAAGTGCAAATCGCCCGTGTGTCTTCGAGCACGTCCGCCATGCCTTCCCGTCTGCTGTGCGCAGGCCTGGTTGTGCTGGCCGTCGCAGGATTGTCTGCTTGTGGCAATAAAGAAAAAAAGCCCGGCCAGGCGCTGGCGAGTGTAAATGGGGAAGAAATCACCGTCCTGCAGCTCAATGAAGAGATGCAGCGCGCCAATGTTCAGGCGCCGCAGCAGGAAGCGGCGAGCAAACAGTTGCTCGAATCGCTGATCGACCGCCAGTTGCTGCAGAACGAGGCGGCCAAGGACAAGACGGACCGCGATCCCAAGGTGGTGCAAGCGATCGAACGCGCCAAGGCGCTGATCGTCGCGCAAGCCTATATGCAAAAGCGCATCGGTACGATCGCCCGCCCCACCAAGCAGGAAGTGGAAGAGTACTTCCAGAAGAACCCGCAATTTTTCAGCGAGCGCAAGCAATTCGACATGCGCGAACTGGTGATTGCCAGCGCGGACATGAACGACCAGTTGAAGGCGGCCATGGATAGCGCCAAGACGCTCGACGACGTGGCTGCCTGGCTCGAGGCGCATAAGGTCAAGTTCGCCCGTACACAGTTGTCGCGCACCAGCGCCGACCTGGCGCCCGAGCTGAGCGCGAAATTGCTGTCGATGCCGAAGGGCCAGTTGTTCATTATCCGCGAAGGGGACCGCACCTTGCTCATTTCCCTCGCCGATATCCGCGACAATCCCGCGACCCTGGCACAGGCTGCGCCGCAGATCGAACAATTTTTATTCAACAAGAAAAACAAGGATGCCGCCGATGCCGAACTGAAGCGTCTGCGTGCCGCCGCCAAGATCGAATACCTGGGCAAGGACGGCCCCCCGGCCGCCGCATCGGCAGCGGCCAGCGCCGCGGCTCCGGTGCCTGCACCTGCTTCGGCGGCCCAGGCAGCACCGGCGAAGAGTTCCTCGGAAGCAAATGATCGTGGCGTTGCTGGCTTGAAGTAAGTCGCAGCATTTTAGGTAAGTAACTCTATCAATGGAATAAGCGAATCATGAAACGACTTTTGATGTGGTGCATGGCCACCCTGTTGGCCCTGAGCGCCGGCTTCGCCGGTGCTGCCGATGTACAGCTGGGCGCCGGCGACGTATTGAAAATTTCCGTCTATGGCAATCCCGACCTGGCGCTCGAAACGCGCGTCAGCGAGGCGGGTGAAATCACCTTCCCCCTGGTCGGCAATGTGGCCCTGGGCGGTTTGTCGGTCTCGGCAGCGGAAAAAAAACTGGGCGGCTTGCTGGAAAGCGGCGGCTTCCTGCGCAAGGCACAGGTCAACATCATCGTGACGCAGCTGCAAAGCCAGCAAGTGTCGGTGCTCGGCCAGGTCAACCGTCCCGGGCGCTATCCGATTGAAGGCAAGCGCAGCCTGATGGACATGCTGGCCATGGCTGGCGGCGTCAGCCAGGACGGCGGCGATGCCGTCAGCCTGATTCGCAAGCGTAACGGCAAGACGACGCGCGAAATCGTCGATATCGTCGAGATGGTGCGCTCGGCTGACCTGAACCGCGACCTGGACGTGGCTGGCAACGACGTGATCTTTGTCGAGCGCGCGCCGCGCTTCTATATCTACGGCGAAGTCCAGCGTCCGGGCGCCTTCCGCCTCGAGCGATCGATGACGGTGCTGCAGGCTTTGTCCGTCGGCGGTGGCCTGACGCAGCGCGGCACCGAGCGCGGCATTCGCATCAAGCGCCGCGACGAGGCTGGCAAGCTGGAAATCATCAACGCCAAGCATGATGACCTGCTGCAAGTTGACGATATGGTGTACGTGCAGGAAAGCCTGTTTTAAGCCTGTGTCCGTATCTTTCCGGCGCAAGCCGGATGTTTTTCATTCTGTGTTGAGGTTTTCCCATGAATTTGTCACAGCTCCTACTGATCCTGCGTGCGCACAAGAAGTTGATCTTGGTCACGCTGCTGGTCACTGTTCTCGGCACGCTGTCGGTCAGTTTGCTCTTGCCTAAAACATACAAGGCGACAAGTTCGTTGCTCTTGAACTACAAAGGGGTCGACCCGCTGACGGGCCTGGCCATGCCGGGCCAGTTGTTGCCTGGTTTCATGGCGACGCAAATCGACATCATCAGCAGCAAGAACGTTGCCTTGCGCGTCGTCGACCATTTGAAACTGGCGGAAAGCCCGGCCGTGATTGCGCAATTCAATGAGGCGACCGAAGGCAAGGGCGGCACCGTGCGCGACTGGCTGGCCGATCTGCTGCTGAAAAAAGTGGAAATCGTGCCATCGCGCGAAAGCAGCGTGGTCGACATCAGCTTCAAGGGCAGCGACCCGCAGTTCGTCGCCGCCGTGGCAAATGCCTTTGCGGACGAGTACCAGAAGACCAGCATCCAGCTGAAGGTCGATCCGATGCGCCGCGTCTCGACGTATTTCAGCGAACAGACCAAGTTGCTGCGCGATAACCTGGAAGTGGCACAAAGCAAGCTCTCCAAATACCAGCAGGACAATGGCATCGTCAGCGTCGACAACCGTCTCGATGTCGAATCGAATCGCCTGAATGACTTGTCGGCGCAATTGGTCATGGCGCAAGGGCAGACGATGGAAGCGTCGTCGCGCCAGCGCATGGCGCAGGGCAGCAATGGCATGGCCTCGCCCGACGTGTCGTCCAATCCGCTGATCCAGAACTTGAAGATTGGCCTGGGTAACGCCGAAGGCAAGCTGGCCGAAATCGCCCAGCGCCTGGGCCGCAACCACCCGCAATACGAGAGCGCCAAGGCGGAAGTCGACAAGCTGCGCGCCGACCTGCGCGAGCAGCTGGCCAATACCTCCAGCAGCGTTGGCAACAATGCGCAGATCCTGCAGCAGCGCGAAGCGGCGGTGCGCGCCGCCCTGCAGGCGCAAAAAGCCAAGGTGCTGGAATTGAACCGTACCCGCGATGAGATGGGCGTATTGATGAAAGATGTCGAGAGCGCCCAGCGCGCCTTTGACGTGACGTCGCAGCGCCTGTCGCAAACGCGCATCGAGGGCCAGGCGGAGCAGTCGGATATTTCCGTGCTCAATCCGGCTGTGCCGCCGATCGATCCTGCCGGTCCACGCGTGCTGCTCAATACCTTGCTGTCGATTTTCCTCGGCACCTTGCTGGGCGTGGGACTGGCCATCGTGATCGAGATGCTGTACCGCCGCGTGCGTTCGGAAGCCGACTTGCAAGAAACGCTGCAGATTCCCGTCTTCGGCGCCATCGACTGGAATGCCCGCAAGTCGCCGCGCAAAAAAGGTGTGTTGAACGGCATTCTGCCGCGCCGCCTGCGCTTACGTTAAAACATGGATATGACGATGAACCAAGCCGCGCTCCCCATTTCGATGAACACCGTGCCACGTACCGGCGACTCCAGTATTGGCGGTCTGCTGCTCGAGTCGGGCAAGATCACGCCCGAGAACGCCGAGCGCGTGCTGCGCATGCAAAAGGAACTCGGCATCCGCTTCGGCGAAGCGGCCCTGCGCCTGGG
Organism: Janthinobacterium sp. HH106; assembly: GCF_001758725.1. NCBI lineage: Bacteria > Pseudomonadati > Pseudomonadota > Betaproteobacteria > Burkholderiales > Oxalobacteraceae > Janthinobacterium > Janthinobacterium sp. HH106. The sequence continues at coordinate 118,828 of NZ_LRIC01000025.1, forward strand.
CCTGATCACGGAGGCCGACATCCAGCAAGTGCTGGCACGCCAGTTCGATTATCCCTACCTGCAAAAAGGCGAGGGCAAGTATTCGGAGCTGCTGGTGGCTGCTTATGAACCGTTCAGCCCGCAAGTGGAAACGCTGCGCGCGATCCGCAGCCAGGTCATGCTGCGCTGGTTTGCTCGTGGGCACAAGGCGCTGGTGGTGCTGGGCGGTGCATCCGGCGACGGTGCCAGCCTGTTTGCGGCCAACCTGGCTGTCGTGTTTTCGCAGCTGGGTGAACGCACCCTGCTGGTCGACGCCAACTTGCGCAATCCGCGCCAGCATGAAATTTTCGATGTTCAGACGCGCCAGGGCTTGTCCGACATACTCGCTGGCCGCGCTCAGCTCGACGCCATCACCAAGGTCGAATCGTTCGTCGATCTGTCCGTGCTGGGATCCGGTACACTGCCGCCGAATCCGCAAGAGCTGCTCAGCCGTAGCTCGTTTGCCAACCTGAACACGGAACTCGAGTCGCTGTTCGACATCGTCATCTATGACGTGGCCGCGTATGCGCTCGGTTCCGACGCGATGGCCATTGCGGCCCGTGCCGGTGGCGTGCTGATCGTGGCGCGCAAGAATCAATCCCTGTTGAGCGACATCAACGCCATGGCCGAGCAGATCGTGCAGAGCGGTGCCAAGGTGGTCGGTTCCGTGATGGTGGATTTCTAAATGAATACCCAAGCCAAGCGGTGGTCGGGCCTGAACTTGCAGCAATGCAAGGAATACTTGCCAGAATGGCTGCCGTTGGCCATCGGACTGCTGGCCATGTACATTCCGTCCTTTGCCGGCCTGTTTGGCGGCATCTGGGCGACGGAAGAGCAGGCGCACGGTCCCATCATCCTGTTTTTGTCGCTGTGGCTGATCTGGCGCAACTGGCCGGACATGCTGGAAAAAACCCGTGGCAGCGAACCCAGCGCGCTGGGCTGGGGGATGCTGGCCATCGCCCTGGTGCTGTACGTGCTAGGCCGTTCGCAACATATCATCGCCTTTGAAATCGGCTCCTTCATCTGGATGCTGGCAGCCGTATTGTTGCTGAAGCGGGGCCTGCGTGCCTTGAAAATATTGTGGTTCCCGTTCTTCTTCATGCTGTTCATGGTGCCCTTGCCGGCCCAGATCGTCATCATGCTGACGATGCCGATGAAGATGGCCGTGTCGTACGTGGTCGAGCACCTGCTGTTTTTTGCCGGCTATCCGATCGCCCGCACGGGCGTGATCCTGCAGATCGGCCAGTACCAGCTGATGGTGGCGGACGCGTGCGCCGGCCTGCAGACCTTGCTGTCGCTGGAGGCGCTGGGCCTGTTTTACCTGAATGTCGTGCGCCACACGTCGGCACTGCGCAATATCGCACTGGCTATCCTGATCATCCCGATCTCGTTCTCGGCCAACGTCGTGCGCGTCATCGTGCTGACCCTGATTACCTATTATTTCGGCGATGCCGCGGGGCAGGGCTTCCTGCACGGTTTCGCCGGCATGGTGCTGTTCATTACGGCGCTGATCCTGATCCTTTCTGCCGATACCCTGCTGCAATGGATCGTTAAATTGCGTGAGCGTAGAGTGTCGGGGAGCCAGGCATGAAATCGATGATCAATTCCGTCAAGGTCAGTGTGCTGGCCGGCATCCTGATGGTGGCGTCGGCCGGGCTGGCCAAGCACTTGACGCCCAGCGTCAAGATCGCCGACAGCAAGAGGCAGTTCCAGCTCGCGGATATCATCCCCGTGGCCTTTGGCGGCTGGACCATCGACACCACCATCATTCCGCTGCAAGTCGATCCGGAAACCCAGGCGCGTCTGGACAAGATATACAATCAGACCTTGTCGCGCACGTATGTCGATCCGCAAGGAAACCGCGTCATGCTGTCGATCGCCTATGGTGGCGACCAGAGCAGTAATATGGCCGTGCACTTGCCGGAAGTCTGCTATGGCGCACAGGGCTTCGAGGTGCAGAAGTCGGGCCGCAGCGAGCTGCGCACCGATTACGGGACCTTGCCGGTGAAACATCTGTATGCGACGAATGGCCCGCGCCAGGAACCGATCACCTACTGGATTACCGTCGGCGACAAGGCGCTCACGCCGGGCCTGGATCAGCGCATGCAGGAATTGCGCTATGGCTTGAGCGGGGCGATTCCCGATGCCATGCTGGTGCGCGTGTCGAGCATCGACAGCGATACGGGCGCCGCCTACGCAATACAGGAAGGCTTTGTGCGCGCCATGTTGTCGGGCATGAAGGCGCAGGACCGTGCGCGCATCATCGGCAACTTCCATGGTTAAGCGGAGCGCGCCGGCGCTGCCTGGCCGTAGCCCCGATATTTTTGTCGATAGGAATTGCCATTAACCTTACGTTGCAGCGCCAGTGCGCCTCCTCCTGTCCTGCGTCGCGCCATGTCTGCCAGCGCTGACGTCAAGAAACGCGCGGTAAGCGCCGTCAAATGGGCCGCGCTCGGCACGGTGACGCGCTTCGTGCTGCAGATGGGCGTGCAGATCGTGCTGGCGCGCCTGCTGGGGCCGGAAATCTACGGCCTGTTCGCCATGGGCTTGCTGGTCATGACACTGAGTACCTTCCTTGCCGATTTCGGCTTTGCCTGGGGCCTGGTGCAAAACCAGCAATTGCATGACGACGACATCCGTTTCGCTTTCACGTGGCAATGCTTGTCCGGCGCGGCGGCCATGCTGGGCCTGTACCTGCTGGCGCCGTGGATCGCCGCCTACTTCAAGGAGCCACGGCTGGTGTCCATCGTTTGCTGGCTGAGCCTGACGTGCCTGCTCAGCGCGATGACGGCGCCCAGCAGCAACCTGCTGCGGCGCCAGCTCAATTTCCGCTGGCTCAATATCGCGCAGATCCTCAGTTATGCGCTGGGCTACCTGTGTGTGGGCATTCCGCTGGCACTGATGGGCGCTGGTGTCTGGACCCTGGTCAGTGCCTGGCTGGTACAGGCGCTGAGCTTGCTGATCCTGACATATTGCCGCAATCCCCATACGCTGCGTCCATTGCTGTGGTACGCGGGTGCGCGCCGCTCGACGCATACGGGCAGTACAGTATTTATTACCAACCTGAGCAACTGGTTCTTGAACAACCTCGATCGGGTTTTCCTGGGGCGCATCCTCAATGCCCACGCGGTCGGGGTATATGCGGTGGGTTACAACCTGGCTAACACGCCCAATTCGCTGTTCCTCAGCGCCCTGCAGCCAGCCTTCCTGGCGGCCGGTGCGCGCTTGCAGGACGACGTGGCCGGCTTGCGGCAGGCGTACCTGTCCGTCATCGCGGCCACCTGGATCGTCATCGGTCCCGTCTTCGTGGTGTTGGCCTGCCTCGCCGGCGACCTGATCGCCACCCTGTACGGCAATGCCTGGCGCGAATCGAGCCGCGTGCTGACGGTGTTGGCGCTGGGCATGCCCGCCTACGTCACGTGGGGCATGTCGACGCCCATCTTGTGGAATACGGGCGGCAAGCACTTGGAAGCGCTGCTGCAGATGCCGCTGATCGTGCTGGCGGGTATCGCACTCTGGCAGTTTTCCAGCCTGGGTGTAGTGGTGGTGGCCGCCATCGCGTCAGGTACCTTGCTGGCGCGCGCGCTGGTGATCGGCATGACGGCATGCCTGCGCTTGCATTTGGGCATAATCGACTTGTGGCCCAGCGTCTGGCGCTCCGTCGTGCTGATGCTGCTGGCGGCGGCCGGCGCCCATGGCGGCTCACTGCTGGGGCATGCCATCGGCCACGGGCCGCTGCCTGCCTTGTTGTTTGGCTCTCTAGGTGGCGGCGGTCTGTGTTTGCTGGCCGGTTTGCTTCAGCCACAATTGCTGGGACGGCGTATCGTCGACCTGCTTGGACGCTTCAGTCCGCCGGTGCCGGCACGGGTCGGTGTTTATCTTCGTAGTAAATGTTCAGTATGATGAGATTGATATGATTGAATTTATTGGCGGCTTGGTGGTGTTGATCGCCGCAATCCTGGTCGTGGCGGGCATGGCTTTGAGTGCCCACTGGGGACACAAGCGGGAATTGGGGTTGATGCAATATATTGCGTACCCGATTTTCCTGACCTATGCCTTGACCATTTTCTTGTCGGGCCGCGACCTGGCTTTTCCAGATGATGTGCTGGCCATTGTCGTCAACAAGAGTTCCATCGTTTCTTGGCTGGGCCGCCTGAGTTCGGTATTTCTGATCTTCTCATGTGGCGAGCGCATATTGCGCTACGTGCTGAACTCTGGAAGCGAGCACAAACGCATGCCCGGCATGCTGCTGTTTGGCTTCTGGATTTTTTACGCGAGCAATACATTGACCCCCGCCCTGTTCGGCATGTATCCATATTTTTCCCATGAATTCCTGTATGCGCTGCTGGCTTGCCAGGCGGCCCTGATGGCCAATACCAAGGCCGACGTGGACGCCATGACGGTTGTGCTGCGCAATGCCCTGCTGGCGTTGCTTGTCGCCAGTGCCGCTTGCATCGTATGGAAGCACGGTCTGGTGATGAGCACGAACTACCACGGTCTGGTACCAGGCCTGAAGCTGCGCTATGCTGGGCTGACCAGCCACGCCAACAGCCTGGGGCCATTGTGTGTGCTGTTCATGCTGTGCCTTTGGTATCGGCCTTTCAAAAATGTCTGGCTGATGCGCGGTGGCTGGATGCTGGGCGGCATCAGCCTGCTGCTGACGCAGTCGAAGACTAGCTGGATCGCCTTTATCCTGTCGGTGGTGGTGCTGGCCTGGTATAGCCGCCGCGATGAAATCAACGCCCGCATTCAGGATTTCCGGCGCCCCCATCTACCAGTATTATTAATACTGATGATGATGTTTGGCGGCGCCCTGCTATGCTTGATTTTCATGTTTGGCGGCGGCGGCGACAAGATTGCGCGCTTCTTCACGACCCGCGACGGCGCCGAACTGATGACCTTTATGGGGCGCGATCAGATCTGGCAGATCGCCGTCGAAGAGTGGCGCAAGAATCCTGTGTTTGGCTACGGACTGAATATCTTCGATGAGGCTTTCCGCAACAGCATCGGCATGCCGTTCGCCACCCATGCTCACAGCCAGTTCTTCCAGAGCCTGTCGAGCGCCGGCAGCGTCGGGGCGTTTGGCCTGCTTTTCTACACGCTGGTGATCGCTTATTTCGTCGCCAATACCGTCCGGGCCAGCCAGGGGCTGTCGCTGGCGCTGTTTATCCTGCTCATTTGCAAGTCGATCAGTGAAGTGCCTCTGTCGCTAGCCAGCATGAGCCCTGATTTGCCGATTCATATGCTGCAGCTGGCGGTGCTCGTCCGCTACTATGTACCGGCTGCACAGCAGCGGCGTGAGAAAGCCTTGGCACGGCGCAATATGATGGAAGGGAGTTTGTCTTGATGTTGTGCTCCGTCATTATCCCACTATATAACAAGGAACAATATATCGTCTCGGCGATCGCCTCTGTGATGTCGCAAAGCCACCAGGATTTTGAAATTGTGGTCGTCGACGATGGCTCGCGCGATGGCGGCGCCGCTCTCGTGGAAGCGATGGACGATCCGCGCATACGCTTGATCCGACAAGCGAATGGAGGCGTGTCACGCGCGCGCAACGTGGGTATCGCGGCCTCGCGAGGAGAGCTGGTTTGCTTCCTCGACGCCGATGATTGGTATGCTGCAGATTTTTTATTGGCAATTGTTTCCATGTACCAAAAGTATCCGGAAAACAGTTTTTTTTCTACATCATTTTTATGCATGAACGATCCATCCGATGGCCTGCTCGACCAGTTTGCCGATGCGCGGTTTGAGCCGATTAAGAATTTCTATGCCTACCGGGCAGCCCACGGAGTGTTCTATTGCACTAACTCGATTGCCGTGCCGCGCCGCCATTTAATGTCCATGTCTCAATGTTTTCCCGAAGGCGATCAGTTTGGCGAGGACCAGGATTTATGGTTCCGCCTGGCCGAGCGCCTGCAGCTGGTCTTCACGCCTGCCAGACTTGTAGCATATCGCACGGATGTGGCTGGCAGCCTGTGTGCCGTGCATGACTTGCGCACCTTGCCACAGGTATTTTTTCGGTTGGAGCAGCGCGCCCTGAGCTTGCCTGCCGGCGACCCATCGCGCCCGGGCGCCTTGAGCATCGTCGCCGATGCGCGCATCAAGGTGGCGCGCTATGCTTTGCAGGATGGGCGCCGTGGCGATGCCTTGGTGGAATTATGCAAGGCATTGCGCGGCGGCATGTCGATGCGCTGGCTGGTGACTTTCGTCATGTGTACCGCTGGCAACGCTTCTTTGCTAAAACGGTGGGAATTGTGGCGCGAATTGAAGCAGAGCAACTAAAGTCATAGTAACCGAAAGTACTTTCGGTATAATGGGCATTGCGCCCATGCAGTGTTGAGGACTTGCAATTCACGAGTCCTTTTGCTCGAGGCGCGCCGCTCCGTCTTGAGGGAAGGCGATTATGCAAAATGAAGCTGCCCCAGAAAAGATGTCATCCTATCTCATGGAGGCTATAAGCATGAAAGCCGCTAAACGTACCTTGCTATGCAGCGCAGCCTGGCTGCTGTTCCCTTATAGTCATTATGCGCGTGCCGACTGGGCCCAGTCGGCGGATGCACTGGTCGTGAAGGCGATGCCGACGAACCGCCAGCTGCAGGCGCAGAACCCGCCGACATTTACGTGGGCGCCCTACTCGGCGACTACCACTTCCTATACGCTCGAGATCCGCATCGGCACCACCGTGGTGCGCACCTATACGAGCAGCCGCAACTGGTATTTGCCCAGCGAGCCGCTTCCTGTCGGCAGCTATACCTGGCGCGTGCGCCCCACCGTCAGCTCGGCATGGTCGGATGACCGCGCCTTCGAGATCGGTGGCAGTTCCAAGCAATTCATTTTGCCGGCCAATGATGTCTTGCGCGCCAATATCCTGAAACGTCCGCGTCCGCGCGGTTTGCCTGCCAGCTTGCCGGTAGCGAGCGCCTGGACCGCTGCCATGAAGGCAGAACGGGGCCCGGCCTTGCAGGGGATGAGCAATGAAGTTGTCCTGCAAACGACCAATGTCGCGCTGCCGTCCGACGCCAACTGGCCCCTGGTTGCCAGCAGCGTCATGACTGCTGCCTATGCGGCGCAGATGACGTCGGTACGTACTTCGATCGTCTTGAACAGCCGCCAGCTCGAGGCCGCCGCGCTGATGTTCCGCCTGACGGGCGAGCAACGCTTTCTGACTGAGGCCTTGCGGCGGGGGGATGCCCTGACGGCGCTCAATCCCAATGGGCCGACCAGCTATGTCAATCAGGCGCAGGGCAGCCGCTCTATTGCCCTGGCGTTGAGCAAGGCGCTTGACAGCCTCGGTTCCAACCTCGACGCGACCCGGCGTGCTGTCTGGATGGCGATGGTCAAGACGCGTACGGCCGTTATCTACCAAGAGCTGCTGAGCAACAATGGTGGTATCGAACAGAAACCTTACGATGCCTTCACGGCTACCAATATCGGTTTTCTTGCCGGTATTTCCGCGCTGGTGCTGGGCGAAATCCCGGAAGCGACCACGTGGTTCGACTTTTCCGTACGCTACTTCTCGGGTTCCTTGATGGTATGGAGCGGCCCGGAGGGCGGTTTTTCGGAAGGTACGGCCTACGCGGAGTTCAGCGCGGATAACGCCTTGCAGATATGGCAGCCCTTGCTGCAGGCCAGCGGCATCGATTTGTTTGCCAAGCCGTGGTCCGCAGGGCTGGCTCGTTTCTTCATGGAATTTGTTCCGCCCGGCGCCAAGACACATATGTTCGGCGATGCGCAGGAGATTGAGCCGGTGTACCGTTTGCTGAAGGCCTATGTATCGCGCTTTGCCACGCCGGAAGCAGCCTGGTACGTCAAGAATATCACTGTGAACGAGGACATGCTGACCTTGCTGCAGGCGCCGTATCCTATGCCTGTATCGACCGTGACGGAAACGCCGCGCCCGCCGGCCAATGGCGCCCTTTTTCCCAGCATCGGCTGGAGCGCGATGCACAGCAATCTTGCTGATTTGAAACGCACTTCCGTGTATTTCAAATCTACGCCCTATGGTTCGTTCTCGCATAGCCATGGCAATCAAAATTCCTTCGTGCTGACGAGCGCCAATGTTCCCCTGCTGATCGAGACGGGCTGGTATGACTGGTTCGGTTCGCCCATGCACACGACATGGTATCGCCAGTCGAAGTCGGCTAACACGATTACTTTCGATGGCGGCGTCGGTCAAATGGTGGATGGCTACCGCGAAACCCTGGTGCGCAACGGCGCCATTACGGCCTTTTCCACGACACCGTCGGTGGACTACGTGGAAGGCAATGCGACCCCCGCTTATGGCGGTGCGTTAAGCCTGGCGGTACGGCAATTGTGGTACTTGCGCGACAGTGATGCCATCGTCGTGCGCGACAAGCTGGCTGCGCCTGTCCAGCGCAGCTTCGAATGGAATTTTCATGCGGCAGCACCAATCTTGGTAGATGGCAGCGGCAATATTTCCATCGTCAACCAGGGCCGCTCCGTGTGCATCAAGCCGATAGCCGATCCGGGGGTGCGCTATGAGAAACGAACAGGGCCGCCACCAAAGGCGGGTAGCTACGAAGAGCACGGCGCCTTGGTACGCACGACCAGTGCCAGCAGCGGCGAATTCCTCGTCCTGCTCGACGTTGGGTGCAAGAACTTGCCCGTAAGTATCACTGCAACGGCAACCGGCAGGCAATTGACAGTCGGCACGCAGAAAATCACCATCGCCAACTGATTACCTGCCGGCATGTCCAGTAAGCCGCTTGCCTTCAAGGCAGGCGGCTTTTTTTATGCCCTGTTCATAGCGATGCAAGCAGGAAAATCAGTTAATCATGGTATTATTGCAATAAATGCATTTATGTTATGAAGAGGTTCACTTGATGAGTACACCGGTAGCTGCAGCCCAGGACAATGCTTCTACGCTGCGTCTCTTGCAATTGGTTCCCGAAGCCTTGCCTACGTTCCGCGTGGACGTCACTACCTTGTTTGGCGACTACCTGCCGCGCCACGGCATCGAATGCGAGCTGGTTGGCAAGCCCGTGCTGGGCGTATTGCCGGACCGCAGCGAAGGAACCCGATTCGCGCGCGTCAGGACAAGTAGCGCGCAGGGCGGGCGGCTGCGGAGGGAAGGGGCTTTTTTACTCACCTGCCTGAGTGCCTTGCTCAAGGTCAACCGCGCGACCTGCGACGTCATCCAGGTGCGCGACATGGTGTCGATCGGCTTGCTGGCGCTCGTCATTGCCCGCCTCAAGGGCATTCCCTTTGTCTTCTGGGTTTCCTTCCTCATGTGCGAGGCGCGCATTGCCAGGGCGCGGGCACAATTGGCGGCGCATGGCGGCTTGCGCAATCGCTTGATATTACTTAAAGGTTTGTTGGAGGAGTGTCTGCTGTACCGCGTCGTGTTACCAAGGGCGCAACACGTCTTCGTGCAAAGCGGGGCGATGCTGGAGATGATGCTGGAGAAGGGCATCCCGAAATCGCGCCTGAGCGCGGTACCCATGGGCGTCGACACGCAGGTGCTGGCCGCTGCGCCTGTGCAGGCGGAGCGTCCGCAAGGGTGGCAGCATGGACCGTTGATCGCCTATCTTGGGACGCTTGATCCCAGTCGCCAGATCGGACGCATGATCGAGGCGCTGGCCAGCGTGCGCGGCACCTATCCTGATGCGCGCCTGCTACTGATCGGCAGCGCCGGTTCGCCAGCGGAAACGGCTGCGCTGCAGGCACAGGTGGACGCTTCCGGCTTGGGCGCCGCCGTGCGCATTACCGGCTGGCTGCCATCGCGGCAAGCTTGGGCCTTGCTGGCCAGCGCCGATGCCGCCGTATCCTATTTTCCCCGTGGCTTGATCCATGACACCTGTTCGCCCACCAAGTTGCTGGAATACATGGCGCTGGGAATGCCGGTGGTGGCCAACGACAACCCCGATCAGGTACGCGTTCTCAAGGAGAGTGGCGCTGGCTGGCTGGTCGACAGTTCGACGCCGGCGATGGCGCAGGGACTACTCGACATCCTGGCCGATCCGGCAGCGGCGCGTGCCCGCGCGGCCAGCGGCCCGGGGTATATCGAGGCGACGCGCAGCTATCGCGTGATCGCGTCGGCCGTTGCCGCACAGTACCGGCGCCTGGTGCGCCGCTAGCGTTACTTCAGGCAGCGGGACGCCGGATCACGAAGCGGTGCTTGCCGTTCGCCTGCACCAGGAAGGGCGCGTTGTGAATGAAGTCCAGCTGCTCAAATGCCAGCGATGCGCCGATGCGTCGGCGATACTCGTCGTCGAGCGCCTGCCTGCCATTCGCTGTGCCATGCAGGTTGATTTCCAGGCGCTGCTCGTCGAACACCACTTGAAACGCGTGAATATGGGGGTCTTCGCGGAAAAGGTGGGTGAAAAATTCTGAATGGACGGCCGCGCCGTGCGGGTCGACCACCATGTCGTTCTGCCGCCCGCCGACTTCATCGATCAGTGGCAGGCTGCGGCCGCACGCGCACAGCCGGCTCGACATGCGCACCAGATCCCCCGTATCGCAGCGCGGCAGAAACATCGCGCGATTTGCCATGTCCGTCGAGATCAGCCGCCCATCAGGCAAGATTTCCGCGTGGCTACGCGACGAGATTAGGTGGAAGCCGTCGCGGTGCTCGCATTCGAAGGCTGAAACCCCAGCTTCGTTGCAGCCATACTGGCTGTAGCATGGCACGCCAAAGGCGGCTTCGATATCGGCCCGCATGGCCGGCGTCAGTACTTCTGCCGTACACACAATGCCGCGTAGCACGTGGTGCAGGCGCTGGCCAGATGCCAGCCTGTGCCGGGCCAACCGGTGGACGGCCGAGGCATAGCCGTACAGCAGCCGGAAGCCGCCCTGGCTCAGGTTAGCATCATATTCATCCATGCGTGCTGGCGACATGTCGAACGCGGACAGGACGCTGACATTCAGCAAGCGGTAGTAGATGCGCTGTTTGTAACCGGTGCCAAACAGGGAGGAGCCGGCAAGAAAAGCCACCTTGTCGCCCAACTGGTAGCCGGCCGCTTCCCAGGCGAGGAAAATGCCGGCCCACAGGTAGGACTGGGCTTCATTGCCTGTGTAGTACACCAGCGGTTCGCCCGTGGAGCCACCTGTTTTCTTGCGCACGACCTTGCCCTTGTAGTGGGGGTTGATCAGTTGTTCGCGATGGGTATTGATAAAACGCTTGTCCAGCACGGGCAGCGCTTCAAAATGGCTGACGTCGCGGAACAGGGGCAGGGCGTGCCGCATTGCATCAAAGTAGTCATTGAGCTGACTGCGCTCCCTGGCCTGCATGGTGGTATGGTCATCGTATTGCCAGTGGCGCAGTGTCTTGAGCAAGCCGATCGAATCGGTGCCGCGTGCAAGGTCGATCAATTTGTAGCGCAACGCTAAAGTCATTCTTGTACTCTCTATTCTTGCGCCGCACGGGAACGCTGTCCCCGTATGTGCAGCTAATTGCGTGTCTCGGGTCGGGTGTTGCTAGTCTGCACGCCGAACCTGTGATTCTTCCGTGCATGGCATGACAATTATTCATAATACAATATTTTTTTGACTGCTGTACGCATTCTGACGTATCCAGGCAAAGATGTCGCGTTCCGCGATTCGATTGAAAAAGTTAATTTTAAAGAAGTATTTTTGTTGTACAATAGTCACTCTTTATAAGCACAACAATAACAGTTTTGCTGTGGTGCAAAATGTATCGCGTGCGCGCTACGGGAATATGTGAGAATAAAAAAAATGCAATGGTTGTCGTAGTCCGACATGTACTGGATAAAAAATTTGGGGGCTGGATGAAGGCTGGATGCAAGGTACTGATGGTAGGCACCCATCCTGGCGGAAAGGGCGGCATCGCCACCGTTGTCGCTGTGCTGCAACAACAAGGTTTTTTTAAAGAGAACGCGGTGCGCTATATCGCCACGCATGCGCAAGGGGGGGGCGTGCGCAAGCTGGGCACGGCCATTGGCGCCGTGTGCACGGTAGCCTGGCTGTGTCTGACGCAGCGTCCGGCCATCGTGCATGTGCATTCTGCGTCGCGCGCCAGCTTTTACCGGAAATCATTGATATTGCTCACGGCGAGGCTGTTGGGCCGCAAGACGATCTTTCATTTGCATGGCGCCGAATTTCGGCAGTTTGCCAATGTCGAATCGGGCCCGCTGGCCCGCTGGTGGATACGCCGCACTCTGGCCAGCAGTTCCATGGTGGTGACTCTGTCGGAAAGCTGGAGCGGTTTCTTGCGTGAACTGGCGCCGACGGCCCGCCTGCGGGTGGTGGCCAATTCGGTCTCCATGCCGGTGCTGCAGGAGCCGGCGCGGGAAGAGGCGGGACGCATTCTGTTTCTGGGAAGGGCCGAAAAGCGCAAAGGCATCTTTGAATTGCTCGACGCTATTGCGCTGCTGAAGCAGGAGTATCCTGAAGTCATGCTGGTGATCGGCGGTGACGGCGACCTCCAGGAGATCGCGCTGACGGTAGAGCGCTTGCAGATCGGCGCGCATGTGAGCATTCTCGGCTGGATTGGCACGCAGGAACGCGACGAGCAATTGGCCCGCGCGGCGGTATTTACCCTGCCATCGCACGACGAGGGCTTGCCTATGTCGATGTTGGAAGCGATGGCCACTGGCAAGGCGATAGTCGTGACACCGGTCGGTGGAATTCCCGAAGCCGTCTATGACCAGGTCAATGGCTTGCTGGTGCCGCCGGGCGATGTTGAGGCGCTTGCCGCGGCATTTAGCCGTTTATTGACGGATATCACGCTGCGCCGCCGCATCGGAGAGCAGGCGCGTGCCACCGTCGCCGAGCGTTTTAGTACGCAAGTGGTAATGGCTCAGCTGGCCAGCCTTTACCGGGAGCTGGAAGGACCGGCGGCGCCGTAGCCAGGTGATGGATAGGCTTGCTGCTGGAGCGTAATGCCGCTGTCAGGATGGCCAGGTATCTGCCTGGCAAATATTGAATTTTTTGAAGGTTTTGTTATGACAACAATTGCAGTGATTGGCCTGGGCTACGTAGGCCTGCCCTTGGTCGTGGAGTTTGGCAAGCTGGGGCGTACCATTGGCTTTGATATTTCCGTCGAGAAAGTTCAGTCTTGCCAGCGCGGCACGGATCCCTCGCGCGAACTGAGCGACCAGCAAATGGCCGCGGCCGTGCAGGCCGAGTATTCGTCCGAGCCGCAAATACTGGCCGAGGCCGATATTATCATCGTGGCCGTGCCGACCCCCGTCGACCAGGCCCATAATCCGGACTTCTCGCCCTTGATCGGCGCCAGCCGCACGGTGGGCCAGTACCTGAAAAAGGGCGCCATCGTCGTCTATGAATCGACCGTGTATCCGGGCGCGACCGAAGAGGTGTGCATCCCCGTGCTGGAAGAGGTCTCCGGCTTGAAGTGGAAGCAGGACTTTTTTGTCGGCTATTCCCCCGAGCGTATCAATCCGGGCGACCGCAAGCATATGTTGACGAATGTCATCAAAGTGGTCTCGGGCGATACGCCGCAGACGCTCGAGCGTGTTGCCACCATGTATGAAAGCATCGTCGAGCCGGGTGTGCACCGCTGCTCCAGCATCAAGGCGGCGGAGGCTTGCAAGGTGATCGAAAACACCCAGCGCGATCTGAATATCGCGCTGATGAACGAGTTGGCGATCATTTTCGACAAAATCGGCATCGATACGTCGGAAGTGCTGAAGGCGGCCGGCACCAAGTGGAATTTCCTGAAGTTCTCGCCGGGCCTCGTGGGTGGCCATTGCATCGGGGTCGACCCGTACTACCTGACGCACAAGGCGGAAATGCTCGGCTATCACCCGCAGGTGATTCTGGCCGGGCGCCGCATCAACGATGGCATGGGCAAGTATATCGCCGAGCAGACCATCAAGAACATGATCGCCTCGGGCAGCTACATCAAGGGCGCCCGCGTCAACGTGCTGGGCCTGACGTTCAAGGAAAACTGCGCCGACCTGCGCAATTCGAAGGTGGGCGACGTCATCCGCGAACTGAAAACCTACGGCGTGGAAGTATTCGTGCACGATCCATATGCGGAACAGGAAGAGGCGATGCACGAGTATGGCGTGCGCCTGTTCAGCTGGGAAGAACTGCCGCGTGCCGACGCGATCGTGGCGGCCGTATCGCATCAGCAATTGCTCGATCTGCCGGTGGAAGAGTTGCAACGCAAGCTGATCAAGAGCGGCTGCTTCATCGACGTCAAGGCGTGTTTCGACCAGCAGGCGCTGGAAGAGGCAGGCATCAAGGTCTGGCGCCTGTAAGGGCCGGCGCCGCGCAGCAGCGCGGCATCTTTTTTCATTGTTGCAAGGGTAATTCATGCGTATCTGGTTTGAACTGACCAACTCGCCGCACATCAATATGTTTGCGGCCATGATCCGCGAACTGGAACGCGAACACGAGGTCGTGATCACGTGCCGGCCGCTGGCCAATACGGTCGAGCTGCTCGACTTGCATGGCTTTAAGTACACGGTGGTGGGCAAGCATTACGGCGGCCAGCTGTCGGCCAAGCTGTTTGGTTTCCCCGTGCGCGTCTACCAGCTGTGCCGCTTTTTGAGCGGCAAGAAAATCGACGTGGCGATCTCGCAGAGCTCTTTCCATTCGCCGGTGGCGGCACGCCTGATGGGCATCCGCTCCATCTACATGAACGATAACGAGCATGCGGCAGGCAATATCCCCGCGTTCTTGTTTGCCAACCGCATCATGGTGCCGGAGTTTCTCGGCATGGAAAAACTCAAGAAGCAGTGGGCCAATCCGCGCAAGGTCTTGCATTATCCGGGCGTCAAGGAAGGGATTTACCTGTGGGAACTTGATCAGCGCCTCGGCGCCAAGGGAGTGCAGCAGCGGGCAGGGCGCGCGCGGCACGTGGTGTATATCCGTCCGGAACCATGGACGGCCCAGTATTACAAGGGCAGCCGCAACTTCCTTGATGAGTTGCTGTTGGGTATGAAAGACCGGGTCGATATCGTGTTATTGCCGCGAGGAAAAGAGCAGGGCGTGCATTACCAGGATCCCAAGTTTGCTGGCGTGCGCGTGGTCACCACTGCCCTCGACATCGCCGATATCGCGCCCGATTGCGACCTGTTCATCGGCGCCGGCGGCACCATGACGCGCGAGATGGCCGTGCTGGGCATTCCCACCATCTCCGTTTACCAGGATGCCTTGCTCGACGTCGACCGCCACCTGCTGGAGGTAGGTGCCTTCGAACACCGGCCCGACCTGACGGCTGCGCAGGCGCTGGCCTACCTGGACAGCGCCACGCAGCAACCACCGAATCGCAGCTTGCTGGAAAAGGGCCGCGCCGCGTATGACCTGGTCAAGCGGCAGCTCGTCAACGGCTAAATTTGATTAACAACATACGGGACGATGGCGGCACAGGCCGTCAGCGTCCCGGCAGCGCTAAAGGACAGGACAATATGATACGCCTCGCAGTAGTAGGCTTGGGCAAGATGGGCTTGTCCCATCACTCGATGATCAATGCACATCCCGGTGTCACGCTGGCGGCCGTCTGCGACGCCACCGGCTACATGCTCGACATCCTGGGTAAATATACGGGCGTCAAGACCTATACGGACTTCGACCTCATGCTCAATGAACAGGAACTCGATGCCGTGATCATCGCGACGCCGTCCAGCATGCACGGCAAGATGGTGCTGGCCGCGCTGAACAAGAATATTCACGTGTTTTGCGAAAAGCCTTTCTGCCTCGATACCGAGGAAGGCGAGCAGGCGACCCGCCTGGCGGCGGAAAAAGGCCTGGTCAACCAGGTCGGCTACCACTACCGCTTCGTCGGCGCCTTCCAGGAGGTCAAGCGCCTGCTGGACCTGGGTGTGATCGGTGAAGTGACGCATATGCTGGCCGAGGCCTATGGCCCGGTAGTGCTGAAGCCGAAAGGCTCCACCTGGCGTACCCAGCGTTCGGAAGGCGGCGGTTGCCTGTATGACTATGCGGCCCATCCGCTGAACCTGCTGAACTGGTATTTCGGCGCGCCGCGCGGCGTGGGCGGCTCCGTACTCAACAAGATTTTCTCCGCTGACACGGACGATGAAGTGTTTTCCACCCTGTATTACGCCGATGGCAAGAGCGCCCAGCTGTCCGTCAACTGGAGCGACGAATCCTACCGCAAGATGTCGACGAAGATCAGCGTGTGGGGCAAGAATGGCCGCATCACCGCCGACCGCCAGGAAGTCCAGGTCTACCTGCGCGACGCCAGCGGCGCACCGGAAGGCTATGGCGAAGGCTGGACCGTGCGCAATACCACGGAATTGACGGAACCGGTCGACTTTTACCTGCGCGGCGAGGAATACTCGGCCCAGCTCGATTACTTCGTCCGTTGCATCGTCGACAAGCGCGCGGACGACAATGTCAACTCGTTCGCCTCGGCGCTGGCGACCGACCGCGTGATCTCGATGCTGATCGCCGACGCGGAAAAAGGTCCTGGCGTGCTGTCCGGCGATGCCTTGCCAGAACAGCCGAAAAAGAAAAAAGGTTTCTTTTTTGGCCGCTGACATGCCGCGCAGCAGGATTTCGATACGAAATATGAATGGAGCAGGAAATGGATCAACTCGATCGTTTGTTATTTGGTGATAATCAGTTCTTCGGTGTGAATCATATGTCGGAGGAAAAAGCGCGGGCCCAGGCCATGCGTTTCCAGGATATCAAGGCCGTTATCAGTGTGCTCGATAATGCTTACGATGAAGGGGTGAAATCCTTCATGTGCACGACCCATGACCGTATCGCACAGGTGTGCGATCACATGCGTGCCGACCCGGTGCGCTACAAGGACTTCAAATTCATGCCTTGCATGCCGTATGCCCACAAATATGCGAATGCCGTCACGGAAGACGGCATCATGGGCGCGCTCAAGCGTTTTACGCCCGATGAAGGCTTCCTGAATGCCGCCCTGCGTGGCGGCAAGGCATTGGCGACCAAGGATATCGAAGGCATCATTACCCTGCTGGTGGATGCGGAAATGAAGATGTTTGCCGGCCTGAATACGCCCGTGATCTTCCTGCAGAACGTGGTGGTCGACCTGCTGCTGGGCCTGGGCTTCAAGGACGCCTTCTCGATCTTCGCCAACCACGTGCGCAAGCGCTACAACGCCGAGCCCGGCTTCATCACGATGAACCTGCCGATGCTGCTCGACGTGCTCGAAGAGCAGGGCATCGACAATCCCATCGTCTGCTCGAACATCAACAAGGTGGGCTTCCGCATGTCCGGCGGCTTCGATGCCTACCAGAGCGCCTTGCGCGACCGCAAGTTCCGCGCGATCGCCATGTCCGTCTTCGCCTCGGGCGCGATCGCTCCCGAAGAAGCGATCGAATGGGTGTGCCAGCAGCCGAACATCGAATCCATCGTCTTTGGCGCCTCCAGCCGCGGCAATATCCGCAATACGCGCGAACTGGTGGACCGCTACTGGCCAGTGGCACAGGGGGAGGCATCATGAAGACGGTCTACCTGGTGGCCGGCGCACGGCCCAATTTCATGAAGATCGCGCCTATCGTGCGCGCGTTGCAAGGCCATGCGCGCCTGGCATTCAAGATCATCCACACGGGCCAGCACTATGACCGCGAGATGAACGACGTGTTTTTCGAAGAGTTGGGCATTCCCGAACCGGACGTCTTCATGGCGGCAGGCGGCGGCACGCACGCGGAACAGACGGGCAAGATCATGCTGGCCTTCGAACAGCTATGCAAGGCCGAACGGCCTGCCGCCGTGCTGGTGGTGGGCGACGTCAATTCCACGCTGGCTTGCTCCATCGCGGCGAAAAAGCTCGGCATTCCCGTGGCACACGTGGAGGCCGGCCTGCGCAGCGGCGACATGGGCATGCCGGAAGAGATCAACCGTCTCGTGACGGACAGTATCTCGGACTGGTTCTTCGTTACCGAGCCGAGCGCCGTCGAGCATTTGCGGCGCGAAGGCAAGCCGGATGCCGCCGTGCATTACGTGGGTCACGTAATGGTCGACAACGTGCTGTACCAGGCTGAAAAGCTGGGCCGCGAATCGCCGCGGCAATTTGAGGCGTCGGCCTTCAAGGCGGCGCACAGCGGCGCTGGAGCCCGCTATGGCGTGGTGACCCTGCATCGTCCGAGCAATGTCGACAGCGCCGAAGACATGCGCAAGGTGGCTGGCGCGCTGGTCGAGATCGCCGCAGAACTACCCCTGATCTTTCCCGTGCATCCGCGTACGCGCGCCAACCTCGACAAGTTTGGCATCGACCTGGGGCCGAACATCACGCTGGTGGGGCCGCAAAGCTACATGGCCTTCCTCGACCTGTGGAAGGATGCGGCGCTGGTGCTGACCGACAGCGGCGGCTTGCAGGAAGAAACTACTGCGCTGGGCGTGCCTTGCATCACCATCCGCGAAAACACGGAGCGTCCCATTACCGTCGACGAGGGCAGCAATGTCCTGGCTGGCACGGATCCGCTGCGCATCGTGGCCGAGGCGCGCAAGGTGCTGCGCGGCGAAGGCAAGCAGGGCCGCCGTCCGTATCTGTGGGATGGCCAGGCCGCGCAGCGCATCGTGGCGCAACTGGACCAGGAACTGGCATAGGCAGCGGCAGGCAAGGGATAGGCTGAAAGAGGATTGGACGGGCGCACAGGGCGGACATGGATAGCGCCGCCCATGCGCTTGCAAGATGGCCGATGGCTGGCGATACGCCGGCCGGGCGCCGCATCCACCCCAAACAACGATGGAAAGCGATCGACGATGAAAGCAATGATACTGGCTGCAGGCAAGGGCACTCGCGTGCGCCCTCTGACCTATGATTTACCGAAACCGATGATACCCATCCTGGGCAAGCCGGTGATGGCTTACCTGGTCGAGCATCTGTCCCGTTACGGCATTACCGAAATCATGGTCAATGTCAGCTATCTGCATGAAAAAATCGAGGAGTATTTCGGCGAGGGGCACCAGTTCGGCGTGCAGATCGGCTATTCCTTCGAAGGTTACACGAATGACGCAGGCGAAGTCGTGCCCGAGCCGCTGGGGTCGGCAGGCGGCATGAAGAAGATCCAGGAATTCGGTAACTTTTTCGATGAAACCACCATCGTGCTATGCGGCGATGCCTTGATCGACCTCGACATCAAGTCTGCCCTGTTCGAACACCGCCGCAAGGGCGCGCTGGCGTCCGTCATCACGCTCGAAGTGCCGTGGGACAAGGTGTCGAGCTATGGCGTGGTGGTCAGCGATGCCGACGGCCGTATCCGCGCCTTCCAGGAAAAACCGGCGCAGCCTGATGCGTTGTCCAATTGCGTCAGCACGGGCATCTATATTTTCGAACCCGAAGTGCTGGAACTGATTCCCAGTGACCGGCCGTTCGATATCGGCTCGGAACTGTTCCCCCTGCTGGTCGAGAAGGGATTGCCTTTCTATGCGCAAAAACGCAACTACAACTGGATCGATATCGGCAGCGTCAAGGATTACTGGGAAGTGCTGCAAAGCGTGCTGATGGGGGAAGTGGCCCAGCTGGACGTGCCCGGTATCCAGATCGACGACGGCCTGTGGGTCGGCTTGAATACCAGCATCGACTGGAGTGGCGGCACGCGCATCGAAGGCCCCGTCTACATCGGTTCGGGCAGCCGCATCGAGGCGGGCGCGACGATCATCGGACCGACGTGGATTGGCCACGGCAGTCACGTGTGCGCGGGCGCCGAAGTGGTGCGCAGCGTGCTGTTCGAGTACACGCGCGTGCTGCCCGGCGTGGTGCTCGATGAAATGATCGTCTTCAAGGATTACAGCGTCGACCGGGCCGGCGAGATGCGGCACGCATCGCAGTATGAGCCCGATGCCTGGGCCAATGCGCGCGACCGGCGCAACCGCCGGCGTGCCGAGATGTCCACGCAACTGCGCGCAGTCAAATAACCAGGAGCCCCGACATGAACATCTATCCAGTGATCTTGTCGGGAGGCTCCGGTAGCCGTCTATGGCCGCTGTCGCGCCAGGCGCTGCCCAAGCAATTGTTGCCGCTGGTATCAAGCCAGACGCTGCTGCAGGAAACCGTGTTGCGCGTGCGGGACCTGGGCGATGTCGGGCTGGCGGTCATGCCGCCGCTGCTGGTGTGCGGCAATGAGCACCGTTTCATGGTGGCTGAACAGCTGCGCCAGGTCGGCGTCGCGCCGCTGGCCATTCTGCTGGAGCCGCTGGGACGCAACACGGCACCGGCCGTGGCGGTCGCCGCGCAATATCTGCTGGCGCACGATGCCGATGCCCTGATGCTGGTCATGCCGGCCGACCATCTGGTCGGCGACGTGGCCGCGTTTCACCAGGCGATCGCGCAAGCCGCGCCGCTGGCCGACGCGGGCGCGCTGGCCACCTTCGGCATCTTGCCGACCGCCGCCGAGACGGGCTACGGCTATATCCTTGCCGGCGCCTCCCTGCCTGGTTCGGCGCAAGGACGGCAGGTCGAGCGCTTCGTGGAAAAACCGGACTTGCCCACAGCCCGCGCATTTCTTTCCGATGGCCGTTACCTGTGGAACAGCGGCATGTTCCTGTTGCGCGCCGCCGCCTGTCTCGGCGAGTTGCGGATGCTGGAACCTGCCATGCTGGGGGACTGCGAGCTGGCCGTCGCGCACGGCTGCCGCGACCTCGACTTTTTTCGCCTCGATCCTGCCGCCTTTGCCCGCTGCCGCAGCGTTTCGATCGACCATGCAGTGATGGAACACACGCAGCGGGCCGTGGTCGTGCCGGCCGCCATCGGCTGGAGCGATATCGGTTCCTGGTCGGCCTTGTGGCAAGCCTTGCCCGGCGACGAGCATGGCAATGTCGTGCGCGGCGATACCTATCTCGATGGCGTGCACAATTGCCTGGTGCGTGCCGGCAGCCGCATGCTGGCCGTACTCGGGGTGGATGACCTGGTGATCGTCGAGACCGATGACGCCGTGCTGGTTGCGCACCGCGACCAGGTGCAGCGCGTGCGGCAGGTGGTCGAGCACCTGGAGCGGCATGCGCGCACGGAACACGTCCAGCACCGCCTCGTGTACCGGCCTTGGGGCAGCTACGAAGGCATCGATATGGGCGAGCGCTTCCAGGTCAAGCGCATCGTCGTCAATCCCGGCGGGCAACTGTCGCTGCAGATGCACCATCACCGCGCCGAGCATTGGGTAGTCGTGCGCGGCACGGCCCGGGTCACCTGTGGCGAGACTGTCAAATTACTGACGGAAAACGAATCCACCTACATTCCCATCGGTATGACGCATCGCCTGGAAAACCCCGGCAAGCTGCCGCTGCACCTGATCGAGGTGCAGACCGGCAGTTATCTGGGAGAGGACGATATCGTGCGCTATGCCGATGCCTACCAGCGCGCCTGAGGCTCAGGGCACGCGGTGCATTACGTCCGGCGTGCAGCCGCTCTTGACGACCTTGCCAGGGTTGCCCACCACGATGGAATACGGCGGGATGTCTTCCGTGACGACGGCGCCGCCTCCGATGCGGCTGCCGCGCCCGATGGTGATGCCGCCCGTGATGATGGCGTGCGGGCCGACCCACACCTCATCTTCCAGGGTCGGGTAGCCGGTGACGCGCTGGCCATCCCTGGCAATGCGGTCGCGACGGCCCAGCGTGACGCCATGGAACAGCGTGACATTGCGGCCGATGACGGCACCCGGGCTCATCACCATGCCCCAGCCATGCGTGAGGGCAAATCCGGGGCCTATCTGCGCCCTCCAAGGGAAATCCACCCCCGCCTGGCTGGCCGCATAACGATGCACGAGCTTGCAGAATGGAAGAAATACGGGCCACAGGCCGCGCGCCTGCGATACCGCCTGGCAGAGGCGGGCGGTGGCGACGACACGGAAGGTTCTACTGCGCAAGATTTCCTTGAAGGTCAAGGGCCAGCTGCTGCGACCGAATAGCCGATACGTGTCTGCCTTTAATGCTGTCCAGGTTGTCATACATTCACCACGTCTTCCCTCCTGTTGTCGTTGGTACTGATTATATCTTTACTATGTTTGCGCACGCCACGGTAACAAGCCGGCATCCGAATTTGATGCTATAAAGAAACTATTTATTAAAAAAAGAATAATCAAATAAATTGCTTTATGATATTATTCTTCTTGGTTAAATTAATTCAATTCCCGTAGGCAATTTATTGTCTGCAATTACGTTTGGTGGAATCGCATGAAGAAACATATTTGCTCAGCTGTGGCCACCGTGGCATTTGCCGGTGCCGCCCTGTTTTCCCAGGCAGCAGCCGCCGCCGTTGTCGACATCAGCTCCGTGCCGACGGCCGTGACGCTGGCGAATGGCGGATCGCTGACCTTTGGCGACAAGTTTAAATCCGGCAATAAAGACAACTTTTTCAACGACCACTTCACGTTCAACGTGGCACAGTTCAGCAATGTGAGCCTGGTGGTCACGTCGACCAGCACGAGCGCGGCGAATGGCTTGAACCTGACGGGCCTGGGCCTGTACGACAGCGCCAATCACAGCCTGTTGCAGGGCGCGCAGGTATTGACGGGCAAGGATGACAAGTGGACCTTGTCTTTTGCCAACCTGGCGGCCGGTTCCTATTACGTCAAGGTTAGCGGCAACCTCGTTTCGGGCGCGGGCGCCACCTTCAGCGGCAACGGCAGTCTGGTGTCGGCTGTGCCGGAACCGGCAAGCTACGGCATGCTGCTGGGTGGCCTGGGTCTGCTGGGCTTCCTGGCGCGCCGCCGCCAGAAGTCTGCCTGAGCATCGCTGCACCGCTTTCCTTCCGCATTTTTATCTTGCGGCCAGCCTGTGCCGGCCGCTGTTTCCTTGGTGAAAAGTATGAACAAAATTCTCAAATCCCTGTTCCTGGCGATCATGCTGGCCGGCAGCAGCCTGGGCGCGCAAGCCGCCCCCGTCGACATCAGCCACGCGCCTGTCGACCTGACGCAGGACTTGCTCGATTATTCGGGCAGCAACCTGTTCGGCTCGTTTACGCTGGCACCGGGCCAGTTGGCCGGCGTCGAGCACAATTTCTTCAGCGACAAATTCCTGTTCACCTTGACCGGTAGTAATGATTTTAGCGGCCTGGCCACTTCCCTGAAGCCCAGCCTGAACTCGGGCCTGACCTTGACGGGTTTCAGTCTGAAGAATGCCGGCGGCGTCGTCTTGCAAGGAACGCTGGACCTGTTGAACTTCACGGCGGCGGACCAGGCCTGGGTGCTTTCGTCGAACGCAGCGCCGCTGGGCGCCGGCGACTACTTCCTGGAAGTGAATGGCTACGTGGCCTCGGCGGCCGGCGGCAGCTATAGCGGCAACGTGTCCGTCAATCCCGTGCCGGAACCGGAAACCTATGCCATGTTGCTGGCAGGCCTGGGCCTTGTGGGTTTCATGGCGCGCCGCCGCAAGCAGCAGGCGTGATGGCCGTGGCGTGAACGGAAAAGCGGAGGCCTCGGCCTCCGTTTTTTTTTGCAGCGCTTCCGCGGCTATTTTCAAGGCTATAATTGTTGGCACCATGGGCGGCCGGCAAACGGCCGTTTTGATCAATCGCACGTGTATTTTTCCCGGTACCCCATTGCGTATTTCATTCTGTCTGTCGCTGGCATTGCTGGCCAGTAGCGCCCATGGCGCCGCACCCGGCTTGCAGCCGTCACAATTGGCCATCGTCATCAATGATGCTGAACCGAACAGTATCGAGGTGGGGGCGTATTACCGCCAGGCGCATGCCATTCCTGCCGCCAATATCGTGCATGTGCATATTCCAAACCGGCCGCGCAAGCTGAGCATGGACCAGTTCGCTCAACTGAAGGAGCGCATCGACGGCCAGCTGAAGCCAGGTATCCAGGCGGTGCTGATGGTATGGAGCGCGCCGTATGCGGTCGAATGCAATTCCATCACCTCGGCCTTTACCTTGGGATATGACGCCGGGCAGTGTTCGAAGAGCTGCGGCGCCGGCAAGCCCAGTACCTATTTCAACAGCGATACGGGCCAGTCATTCAGCCAGCTGGGCATGCGTCTGTCGATGTTGCTGCCCATCGATTTTGTCGAAGAGGCCAAGGCGGTCGTCGATCGCGGCACGGCCAGCGGTTTTGCCGTGCCGGCCGCCAGTGCCTATTACCTGAACACGAGCGAAGGCGCGCGCAACAGCCGCGCGGCATTTTTTCCACCGGCCGGAGTGGTGCGCCAACGCAAGCTGACGATCAAGAACATGAAGGCCGATGTGCTGGAAGGCGCACAGGACATCATGGTGTACCAGACGGGCATGGCGAAGGTGGACAAGCTCGATACCTTGCGTTTTCTGCCGGGCGCTCTGGCCGACCACCTGACGTCGTTTGGCGGCGATTTGCAGGGCACGGCGCAGATGAGCAGCCAGCGTTGGCTGGAAGCGGGCGCGACCGCCAGTTACGGCACCGTCAGCGAGCCCTGTAATTATTGGCAGAAATTTCCTAACCCCACGGTGCTGCTGCGCCGCTACCTGAGCGGCATGACGGCGCTCGAAGCGTACTGGGGCAGCGTCGCCTGGCCGGCGCAGGGGCTGTTCATCGGCGATCCTCTGGCGGCGCCCTACGCCAGCTTCCGCCGCTGACGGCATGCTGGCGTGATTGAAGGCAAAAAAAATGGCTCGTATGAGCCATCTTTTTTATGCCTTGCCGTTGCGGCGGCGGCCGATCCAGCTCAGCAGTCCCAGGCCTGCCAGCAACATCACATAGGTTTCCGGTTCCGGTACGGGAGGAATCGGCGGCACTACGACGCCACTGCCGCCCGTGCCGATCGCGCCGCCGCCGCTGCGGTCGAAACCGCCGCTGGCGCCTCCGCCGCCGACACCGCCGCCACCGGCCGGCGGCGCGATGCCGCCGCCAGACGAGACCAGCAGCGGTTCATACACGTCGCCGGCACGCAGGCTGCGGCCAGCTTGATAGCCACGGCCCTCGATGGCTGGTTCTTCCTGCGCATACACGAAATCGCGGCTGCCGAAATGGTGCTGGCCGGTGCTGGCCAGCAGGCTGGCATTGGCGCCGTATCCTGCATCGGCAGGCTGTCCCAGAGCGTTGGCCAGACGATGGCCATTGCCGGAAAATGCAGGCGTGCGCAATACCTGGTCTGACTCGCCGGTACCAAATTCGGGCGTCGAGCCAACGCCGTCATTGCTGCGCGCGCCAAAGTTGACGAAACCATTCGCCAGGCTGCAGGCGCTGCTTGAACTGTCGGGGTTGAATTCGGCGCCCTTGCCGCCGCCATCCGCATTGCCCGCTTCGCAGCGCTTGCTGTCCGCATTGGCCTGTGCCGCAACTGTCTGTGCCTGCGCCAATCCGGCCGTCATGAACAGGGCTGCCGCCATGGCGGCGCAGAAAACGGAGTATTGCTTGCGTGGTTTTAACATGGTCTATCTCTTCAGAATGCATGCGAGCGTCGCGCCGTGCGCTGTCCGTTCGTGATGCGATTAATATTGCTACCGGTAATGCGACCTTTGTGTGCATGGCCGGATGTGCATCCCAAGAGGCAAGCGAGGCTGGGGCCTGCTCTCATTGTTGCGAAGCTGGTTGTTGTTGTCAGGAACAAAATTTATTTGCCTGAAATATATCACATTTTTCCTGGCGGCGTCTTTTTGACTTGCCACACGGTGCCATATGTTGTTCATAAAATACGTTTCAGCAGGCATCGGAAATAGCTGACGGACGAGGCTTTACTCCATTCGGCTTAATCAAATGTCATCAAGTCGTCATCCCCGGCCTTTAATATGCAAATAACAAGTCTGAAATACTTTTGTTAATTGTGGCGCGCCGGCCCATCATGCGGGACCGGCGTCACTTATTTACCGACCGGGATCCTCATGCACACCTCGTTTTCCCCCTTGCGCACGCCGCTGCGCCTGACCGTCATGGCTACCCTGCTGGCCAGCCTGTCCGTGCCGGCCCTGGCGGCTTCCGATATTGTCATCAGCCAGGTGTATGGCGGTGGCGGCAACAACGGCGCGCTGTATCGCAACGATTTTATCGAACTGTTCAACCGCGGCGCCAGCCCCGTGAACCTGAGTAACTGGAGCGTGCAATACGCGTCCGCCGCCGGTTCGAGCTGGGCCGTGACGGCCTTGCCGGCTATCGATTTGCAACCGGGCCAGTATTTGCTGGTACAGCAAGCCAAGGGGACGGGCGGCACGCAGGACTTGCCCGCGCCGGATGCCTCGGGCAGCCTGGCCATGTCCGGCACGGCCGGCAAGGTGTTGCTGAGTAATAACAAGACGGCCCAGACGGGCACCAGCCCCACGGGCGCCGCCGTCGTCGACCTGGTCGGTTTCGGCACGGCCAACGGTTTTGAGGGCGCCGTCGCGCCCGCGCCATCGAATACCCTGTCGATTGCGCGCGCGAATGGCGGCTGCGGCGACACGGACGATAACAGCGTGGACTTTACCGCCGGCAGCGTGACGCCGCGCAACACGGCTTTCGAGCGCCACGTCTGCGGCGGCCCCGTCGTGCACCAGATCATCACCAGCTGCCCGGCCAGCCTGGCGCTGGCGCTGGGCAATGGCGGCAGCGCCGTGCTGCGCGCGTCCGACGTGGATGGCGTGGTGAATGCTGCTATCTTGAGCTCGCCGGCCGTGGCCGGCATCAGCCTGGCCAACTTCAGCGCGGCCGGCGTGGCGGGCGAGAGCGCCAGCGTGAACCTGCTGGTGGCCGCTGGCGTGCCGGTGGGCAATTATCCCGTCGTCGTCCAGTTCGGCAACGACCAGCAGCAAACGGCGTCATGCAAGGTCGACGTGGCCGTGCAAGGCCTGGCCGCCGTCAGCCACACGATCCCGCAAATCCAGGGCAGCGGTGCGGCCAGCCCCTACGCCAATTCCGTGCAGACGACCGAGGGCGTCGTCACCCTGAAAGTAGGCACGGGTTTCTTCATGCAGGACGCGGCCGGCGACGGCGACCCGTCGACCTCGGACGGCATCTTCGTGTACACGGGCGCGGCCGTTACCACCGTGCAGCCGGGCGAGCTGGTACGCGTGACGGGCACGGTGTTCGAATACACGCCGTCGGGCGCGAAAAATTCCTATACGGAACTGAAGGACGTGACGGCCATCCTCACGCAAAGCGCGGGCCACGGCATCGTGCCGGTGAATGTGACCTTGCCGAACGACAACCTGGCTGCCGTGGAAGGCATGCTGGTGCGTTTCACGCAACCGCTGACCGTCTCGCAAAACGCCTACCTGGGCGCGCGCGGCGAACTGACCCTGTCGGCGGGACGGCGCGAAGTGCCGACCAACCGCTATCCGGCAGGCTCCGCCGAAGCGCAAGCCTTGATCGCCGCCAATGCGAACAACCTGATCGTGCTCGATGATGGCATTTTCGTCACGCCGCCGACGATACCGTATATCGGCCAGGACAACACCGTGCGCAGCGGCGACACGGTGGCCGACCTGACGGGCGTGGTGGATTTCGGTGCCATCGGCGGTGGCGGCGCCGCCTACAAATTGCAGCCGACGCAGACGCCGCAATTCTCGCGCGACAACCCGCGCACGGGCAGCCCGGAACTGCCATCCGGTAACGTCAAGGTGGCCAGCGCCAACGTGCTCAATTTCTTTACGACCTTTACCAATGGCAATAACGTGTTTGGCCAGACGGGGCAGGGCTGCACCGTGGGTGCGTCGACCACCAAGTCGAACTGCCGCGGCGCCGACAACCTGGCCGAATTCGTGCGCCAGCGCGACAAGATCGTGGCCGAACTGAAAGCCATCGATGCGGACGTGGTGGGCTTGATGGAAATCCAGAACAATGGCGAAACGGCCGTCACTTACCTGGTCGAGCAGCTGAACGCGGCCATCGGCGGCGTCACCTACGCCGTGGTGCCGAAGCCGGCCGCCACGGGTACGGACGCCATCCGCGTGGCCATGATCTACAAGCCTGCCAAGCTGGGCCTGGTGGGCGGCGCCCTGTCGGACGCCAACGCCATCAACAACCGTCCGCCGATGGCGCAAACGTTCAAGGCCGCCAACGGCGAGAAATTCTCGCTGGTCGTCAACCACCTGAAATCGAAGGGCAGCTGCCCGTCGAGCGGGCTGGACGCGGACCAGAACGATAGCCAGAGCTGCTGGAACGCCACCCGCGTGCAGCAGGCCCAGCGCCTGGTGGGCAGCTTCGTGCCGCAGGTGGCGGCCGCCGCCGGCGACGCGGACGTGCTGGTCATCGGCGACTTGAATTCGTATGGCGCGGAAGACCCGATCCAGGTCATCACGGGCGCCGGATTCGTCAATGAACTCGAGCGTTTCGTGCGGCCGTCCGGCATGCCGTACTCATACGTATTCGGCGGCCAGAGCGGCTACCTCGACCATGCCCTGGCCAGTGCCTCGCTGAGTCCGCAAGTGGCGGGCGTGGCCGAATGGCATGTGAATGCGGACGAGCCGGAAGTGATCGACTACAACATCGACTCGGCCAAGCCGCAAGACCTGTACAACGCCTTGCCCTACCGCGCCTCGGACCACGACCCCGTCGTCATCAGCCTGGACTTGCAGCCCGCCTACCGCGACATCACGGCCGGCGTGGCGCAAGCCAGCTCGGGACTGACGTTCAACCGCGCGACGCAAAAGTACACGGGCACGTTCTCGTTCACCAACACGGGCGCGGCGGCCATCAGCGGCCCGTTCCAGGTGGTGTTCGGCGGCTTGCCGGCCGGCGTGACCCTGGCGAACGCCACGGGCAGCCATGCGGGCGCGGCTTTCGTCACCGTCAATGCGGCCAGCCTGGCGCCGGGCGCGACGGTCTCGTTCGCCGTCAGCTTCACCAATCCGTCGAAAGTGACGATCAATTACTCCGCCAGCATCTTCGCCGGCAACTTCTAAGGATACGACCATGTTGACAACGAAATTCAACCTTACCCTGCGCCGCGCCGTGCTGGCCGCCTTGCTCGCTGGCAGCAGCAGCCTGGCGCTGGCGGACCCGCTCGGCTATCACGTGGAAATCGACACGAGCCAGTTCTCGGGCGCCGGTTTCCTCGACTTCGCCTTTATCGCCGGCAACAGCCCGGCGCCGGGCGCGACGGCCACCCTCAGCAATTTCTCGGGCGCGTTCGGCGCGCTGGCATCGCAGGAAGGCAACGTCAGCGGCAGCTTGCCCGGCACCTTGACCTTCGGCAATAGTGGCGCCTACAACGACTGGTTTCACAACGTGACCCTGGGCGGCAAATTCGGTTTCAACGTCGTTTTCGGCGGCGACTTCCTGAACACGGCCGGCAACGCGGGCACGACGTTTGGCGTGGGCTTGCTCGACTACACCGGCACGTCCTACCTGGGCAATGTGAACGGCAACCTCGTGCAATTCGAATTGACGCCGCTCAATGGGGGCATTCCGGCCAGCATCGCCGGCAGCACCTACGCCAGCATCGCGTCGATCTCGGCCGTGCCGGAAGCGTCGGAATGGATGATGCTGACGGGCGGCCTGGCGCTGATCGGTTTTGCCTTGCGCCGCCGCCAGCCTGTCATGCCGGCATAAGGTACAGTTTTCCTGCCTGAACACAGCGTGCCCCAGGTGCGCTGTGTTTTTTTGCCTATTTATTTGGAATAGCTATAAATCAGGAAACTAAATTGTATTGGTCACCGTTTTACGCTTGATGCATAGTCAAAAACTTGTCGGGCCGTCTAGTTTTTCATGGAGGGCCGCCAACTTTTTCGGAAGGATGCATCATGCGCCGTCATATTTTGCTGCTCGATCCCGCGCCCGCCATGCAAGCCTTGTTGCTGCATAACCTTGAAGGTGCCGGCTACCGGGTCAGCTGCGCCCCGGACGCGCGCGGCGCGCAGGCGCTGATGGCCGTGGATGCGCCCGACTTGCTGCTGCTGGAATGGGAGTTGCCGGACGCGTCCGGCATCGCGCTGCTGCGCCAGGTGCGCCAGGATGGCCAGCTGTGCGACTTGCCCATCATCATGGTCAGCGCGCGCGACAGCGAACAGGACAAGGTGCTGGCGCTGGAAAGCGGCGCCGACGACTATCTGTGCAAGCCTTTCGGTCCCCGTGAAATGCTGGCCCGCGTGCACGCGCTGCTGCGCCGGCGCACCCCATCGGCCTGGCGCCCAGGCGCAAACACGGCCGGCGCCAGCGTCTTGCGGCTCGACCCGCATACCCAGCGCGTGACGGCCGGCAGCGTGCCCGTCAGCCTGGGCCGCGTGGAATTCAAGCTGCTGCATTTCCTCATGGACCATCCCGGACGCGTGCATAGCCGCGCGCACCTGCTGGACCAGGTGTGGGGCCATGCGGCGTATCTTGACGAACGCACGGTCGATGCCCACGTGGGGCGCTTGCGCCAGGCTTTGCTGCCGGGCGGCTGCGGCCACCGCATCGAAACCGTGCGCGGCAGCGGCTACCGTTACCTGGCCGCCGATGCCGCCAACGCCGCCGTGCGCGCATGATGCTGCTGACGGGGCGGGAGCAGGAATACCTGCTGCACGCCATACTCGGCGCGCATGGCATCGCCGAGTCCGGCGATTTCTTTCTGTGGAGCCAAGGGCCGTTGCAAACGCTGTTGCCGCACGACCTATTAATCTGCGCGCAGCTGGGCGCCGACGGGGCCGTGCTGCGCAGCGAAGCCTGGCACAGCATCGTGCCTGATCACGCGCAGCTGCGCGAGCGCCAGGTCCAGCTGGCGCGCCTGGCGCTGGCCTGGCGCGCGGGCGGACAAAGGGCGGGCGTCATCGACGGTGTGCTGGTGCACGGCAGCGCGGGCGAGGGGGGCGGTAGCTTTTTTGCCCTGTTCGCCATGGGAACCGTGGACGCGGCACGCCAGGCGTATGCGCTGGAATTGCTGCTGCCCTACCTGCACCTGCACTGGCTGGCGCTGCCGGCCAGCCGGCGGGCGCCCCCGGCCGGGCCGGGCGCCACGCGCGCGGCCAGTGCGCGCGAACTGGAAGTGCTGCACTGGGTGCGCGAGGGGAAGAGCAATGACGAGGTGGGGCAAATCCTCGGCATCAGCGGCACCACCGTGAAAAGCCATTTGCAGCGCATCTATAAATTATTGGGCGTGAGCAACCGCACGCAAGCCGTCTCGCGCGGCATCGCGCTGCGCCTGCTCAGCCATTAGCGCTGATCCTGTATTGTATTCTTGCCATTGCCGCCGCCATCCTGCGTGTGTTCGATGCTGCCGGGCGACACCTGCGCCACCTCCGGGCTCGCTTGCAGGCGCGCCACTTCGTCCGCCGTCAGCATGGCGGCAAAGCCGTTGAAAGCCACCGTGTAGCGGTATTGCACCTGGGCGTCCGGCACTAGCGCCAGCACGGCGCGCTGCTGCGTTTCCAGCTGGGCCGTGTAGCGCCGCGCGGCGTCGCTGTTCGTATCGAGCCCATGCACGCCGTCCGCCTGCGAGGCCAGCGGCGGGGCGCGCAATTGCACCAGATACGATACGCGCGCCGCGGCGGCCTGCGCCGCGACAGGCAGCGCATAGATGCTGGCCATGCCTGCCAGGATGGCAATACTGAGGCGAAATGCGGACATGCTAGCTCCCTTGGCGCATGGCGCCCATGCGCCGATTGTACGCGCGTCGCGTATAAAAAACGCGCCCCGCAGGGCGCGCCGTGTTATTGCCTGGAGCGACACCGTTACAGCTTGGCATCCACCTTCACGTTGCGCTGGCTGGGAACGGCCAGCGGCAGCGGGTTGTTGGTCTCCACCGACAGCACGGTGGTGGACGCGGCCGCATTGTTGCCATCAAGGAAGACTACGCCGCCCAGGTAGCGCTTGCCCGTTTCCAGGCCCGACCAGCTGACGCCGGCCGTGGCGCTGCCGCCCACGTACACCTTGCTGGGAAGGGTGGCTTTCAGGTTGCCGCCCTTGTCGGCTGTCGTGACGACGGCCGACGACAGGCCGAAGCCGGTCGACACGCCATTTGCCACTTCGTAGCCGATCACGCACACCTTATAGCTGCCTGCCGCCGGGGTGGTCAAGGTAATAGACTCGTTCGAACCGGCCGTGGCCGAGGTGGCGACGGTCGCGCCGGTACTGTTGAGCAGCAGCAGGTCGAGGTCATTGCCGGCGCCTTCCGTGGTGTCGCGGTCGAAAATTTCGAAGCGCGCCACGACGGTGCTGGCGGGAATGCTGACATTGACCGCGCGCACGCCGCTGCCGCCCGCCTTGCACGCGGCAGCCATCTGTTCCAGCGTGTCGACGCTGCCCGGCGCGGCCTGGCTGATGGTTTGCTCGCTGCGCGCCACTTCCTTCAGGCCGCCCGTCGCCGCGCCCACCTTGCCGGCAAAGCCGGTGGACAGCGTCAGCGAACGCAGGCCGCTGACCTTGTCGGCCTGCAGCAATGCCGGCGACTGTACCGCGCGGCCCGAGCGGGCCGTGACGGGGCTGCGCACCGTGTGCACGCCGTCGCTCCACACGAGGGCGCCGTACTGCCAGGCATTGTCCGGCGCCGTGGTGCGCGTCAGGGTCACGGTGAAGGACTTGGTTTCGCCGGGCGCGAGCGCCAGGGTGGCAGGCGAAACCGCCACGCTGTAGCCGCTGACCGAGGCGCTGGCCGTGTAGGTGGCGCTGCTGCTGCCCACGTTGGTGACGCGGCGTGTCACCGTTTGCGTGCCCAGCACGTTGCCGATGGTGATCGACGGCATGTTCAGGTTGTAGCCGGCCAGGGTGCCGCCCGCGCATTCGGCCGTCATGCCGACGCCGCACATGTATTTCTTGTAGTCGGCCAGGCTGGCGTCATACACGAGGCCGGGATCGGTCGCCTTGTTCGGCGTCACGTGGCCGGCGCCCTGGCCCCAAGGCAGGATGCCGCGCGCGTCGCCCGCCTGAACGTCGGGCAGGGTGGTGCTGCCGGTCGTCATCAGGGCCGATTTGATGGCGGCCGGGCTCCAGTCCGGGTGCTGCTGGCGCAGCAGGGCGGCCAGGCCGGCCACGTGCGGGCTGGCCATCGAAGTGCCTTGCAGGAAGATGTAGGCTTGCGGCGGCACCAGGCTGCCATCCTGCACGGCGTCGCGCTGGGCGCGCGACAGGGCAGGCGTGCCGCCGGCCAGGATGTCCACGCCAGGGGCCGTGACGTCCGGCTTGAGCAGGTTGGCGTCGTACAGGTTCGGGCCGCGTGACGAGAAGTCGGCCACCACGGGGGCGGCGGGGCCGTTGCCGTTGGTGACGAAACGCGAGATGGCGGCCGTGGCCGTGCCCGTTTGCGCCTGGGCATTGATCAGCGCGCCATCGGCGGCGCTCACGTGCACGGCCGGCAGCACATGCGGGTCGGACACCAGACCGATGCCCGTGTCGACCAGCACCATGCCGGCGCCGCCCGCTTCGAGCACGGCGACGCCCTTGTCGGTACGCGCCGTGGTGCCGCGCAGGCAGCTGACGACCTTGCCGGCCACCTTGGCCGGGTCCAGCAGGGCCACGCCGCCGTTGTCGCCGGCGCGGTAGCACAGGGCCAGTTTTTGCGCATCGGCGCCGGGCAAGCCCGCATCCTGGGCGCGGATCAGGGTGGTGGCCGGCAGCGGGTTGTAGTTGAGCGAGGCGCCCGTGTAGCTGGCGCCGTTGCTGAGAGTCACTTTGGCCTGGTTGGCGCGGTTGTGCGTCGAAGCGGCCACGGTGGTGATCCATGGGCTGACGTGGGCCACGGTATTGGCTGGCCCCGCATTGCCGGCGGACGCGGCAACGAAGACGCCCGCGTTCGACGCGTGCAGGAACGCTTGCTCGACCGGGTCGTTGACGGTGCCGCCGCCGCTGATCGAGTAATTGATCACGTGTACGCCGTCCTGCACGGCTTTTTCGATCGCCGCCACGCTGTCGCCGCCGTAGCAGCCGTTTTTCGCGCCGGTCGGCTGGGTGGCCAGGTTGTAGGACCAGCACACCTTGTAGACGGACAGGCGGGCGCGCGGCGCCACGCCGGAAATGGCGCCCAGCGGCGAACCGCCGACGGTGACGGGCACGCCCGCGTTGCCGCCCGCGGTGGATGAGGTATGCGTGCCGTGGCCGCCTTCGCCATTCGGGTCGCCGATGGAATCGCGCGGCGAGGTGTATTCGCTCCAGTGCTGGATCTTGTCCGTCTCGGTCAGGCGCACGGCGTTGAAATACTGCGCGCCGAGCAGCTTGTTGTTGCAATGGTCTTGCGTAAAGCCTTCGCCCGTCTGGCAGCTGCCTTTCCAGGCGGCCGGCGGAGCGCCGTAGGCCAGGGTGGCGTTCGGATCGAAGGTCGGTGCGCCGTTGGCGTCGACCTTGTCCGCATACGACAGGTTTTCCGGCCACACGCCGCCATCGACGATGCCGATGATGATGTCTTCGCCCGCATGCTGCTTGCCGCCCAGCTGGCTCCACAGGCCGCCCGGCTGGTCCAGGCCCAGGAAGGTGGGCGTGTAGTTCGTCTGCAGGGCGCGCGGCTCGTCGGGAGCGATGCTGGCCACCTCGCCGCTCGCTTGCAGCTGGCGCACTTCGGCGTCCGTCAGCAGGGCGGAGAAACCGTTGAGGACGATCTTGTACTGGTATTGCACGGGCGCGGCGGCGACGAGGGCTTGTACCCGGGCCTGTTTCTGCTCAAGGTAGTCGCCGTACAGCTGCACTTGCGCGCTGGCCAGGTCGAGGCGGCCGCCGGCGGCAGGCTGGGTGGCGCCCAGTCCTTCCACCGAGCCGGTGTAGGAGGCGATCGGTTTGTCGGTCAGTTGCACGATGTAGGGACGGCGCAGGTCGTCGGCGTGGGCCTGGAAGCTGAGGCTGGCAAACAGGCTCAGCACGGCGAGCGAAATAGGACGCAAGGCGGGACGGAATGTCATGTAGGGTTTCCTGGTGACGGTAGCGGGAATCGAAAGGGATAAATCAGGCTTGCTGGCGGCGGCGCGCCGCGAAACCGATGCCTGCCAGGCCCAGCAGCATCATCGCGTAGGTCGATGGCTCCGGTACCGAGGCGACGATATTGTCGAGTGCAAACTGGCCCTTGTTGCTGCTGAAGGCGTTGCAACTGCCGGCCGTGTTGCAAGTGAAACCGAAGAAGGCCAGCGAGGCGAACTGCTGGCTGCCGAAGTTGGCGCTGGTGCTGTAGCGCTGGAACTGGAAGTTGCCGCCGATGGGGCCGCCCAGCTGGTACGTTTCATACAGGGAAGAGCCGTCCGCATAGAAGCCTTGCACGCGCAGCAGGCCGGCCACGGCCGGATAGGTGACGCCCTGGGCATAGCCGATGAAGCTGGCGTCGAAGCCCTGCAGGCTGACGCTGCCGCCCGTCTTCAGCGGATCCAGGTAGACGATGCCGTCGTTGAGGGATGCATAGTAATTGCTCGTATTGTTGCTCGGGCACGCCATGCCGCAGGCGGCCGGGTCCGTGCCGTCGAAGACTGCGCCGACCAGGTCGCCATTACTGGCGCCGTCGGCATTTGAGAGGCCCGTCAGCAGGAAATTTTTGAATTCCAGCGAGTCGCCGTGGCCGACGAACTGGCTGTCGAGATTATCGAAGTTGATCACGTCCGCGACGGCGGCGGGAGCCCAGGCGGCGGACAGGGCCAGGATGGCGGCACCAGTCCACTGCTTGGCCGAGAAAGGACTTGCTGCGGCAGTTGCCTTCGAATGCACAATACGAGTCATGAATTTTCCCTTGGTGATTATGTCGGATGCAATATGTTTTGCGTCTTGGATGCTGTCTTGGATGCTCTCTCCTGCGCGGCCGGATAGGATCAATGCGGACCCATGCGTAGAAAATTGATTTTTACTATAGCAAAAGAGGCAATTTCATTGTTTGATATTCTTTCAAATTTAATTTGAAAGTTACAAATAATGAATGAATAAAATTCATCATTCACTATGGTTTGACAACCAAAAGTAGATAGTTTCCGCATTGAAAATAGTTGAATAATTGACTAGCCAGTCAGGCGTGCGCGGCGCCGTGGCCCTTTCGTACACACTGGATGGTTTCCGCAGGAATTTGTTGTTCACAGAGCAAAGAAAAGATTGTATTAACCATAACCGGCATGGTAGGCTGATAAGCATCAGGCAAGCGCGTGTCGCCCGTGCGTGGTCATCCGCCGCGCACAGCGACGCAATGTATTGAAGGTAGGCAATAAGGAGTTACCGGATGCATGCAGCACACAGGCAGAACCTTGCGGCAACGCGCCATGCGCGCGGCTTTACCTTGCTCGAACTGCTGGTGGTCATCGTGATCATCGGCTTGCTGGCCGCGTATGTCGGCCCCAAGTATTTCGCCCAGCTGGGCAAATCCGAAGTGACGGTGGCCAAGGCGCAGATCGAGGCGTTTGAAAAATCGCTCGACACCTACCGCCTCGACGTGGGCCGCTATCCGACCACGGAAGAAGGCCTGGCCGCGCTGCTGGCCGCGCCGCCCGCCGCCGGCACGCGCTGGAATGGCCCCTACCTGAAAAAAGCCGTGCCGCTCGATCCGTGGGGCCATGCGTATCAATACCGTGCACCGGGCAGCAAGGGCGAGTACGACATCGTCTCGATGGGCAAGGATGGCCAGCCCGGCGGCAGCGGCGAAAACGCCGACATCAGCTCGCAATAACGCCAGCGCCATTCTTTTTCCTACGGACAAGCCATCATGCAGTTTGAAGTACGCGCGCTTTCCACGGACCAGGCCGTAGCTACCTTGCATACGTGCGTGATCGACGGCCGCGACGAGGCGGACGCGCGCCGCCAGGCCGAGGCGCGCGGCCTGTTCGTCAGCGCCATCCGCCCCGTGCGGGCCACGCCGTTCAGCGCGGCCGGGCGCCAGCGCGCGCGGGCCTTGCCCCTGCTGCTGTTCAGTCAGGAATTGCTGGCGCTGCTGCAAGCGGGCCTGGGCATCGTCGAAGCGCTGGAAGCCTTGCTGGAAAAGGAAGCGTCGCCGGCCACGCGCAGCGTGCTCACGCGCCTGCTGGAAGGCTTGCGCGAAGGCAAGCGCTTTTCCGCCGTGCTGGCAGAGCAGGCGGAACTGTTTCCCCCCTTGTATATCGGCATCGTCAAGGCGGCCGAGGGCACGAGCGACTTGCCACGCGCGCTGTCGCGCTACATCGACTACCAGCAGCGCATCGATACGGTGCGCAGTAAAATCGTCAGCGCCGCCATCTATCCGACTATTTTGCTGGCCGTGGGCGGCGGCGTCAGCGCCTTTCTGATCAGCTATGTGGTGCCCCGTTTCGCCGAGGTCTACCAGGGCGCCGGGCGCAATCTGCCGTGGATGTCGCAAGTGATGCTCAGCTGGGGCCAGTTCGTCACGCAGCATGGCGTGCTGCTGTTGCTGGGGCTGCTGATCACCGGCAGCGGCGTGTTCACTGCCGTGCGGCGCGCGCTGCGCCATGGCGGCGTGGCGCGCCTGCTGGCGAAGTTGCCGGGCATCGGCGAGCGCGTGCGCATCTATGAACTGTCGCGCCTGTACCTGACCCTGGGCATGCTGGCCGAAGGGGGCATTACCATCGTGCAGGCGATTGCCACCGTGCAAGCGATGGTCTCGCCGGGCATGCAGGCCTCCCTGCAAGGCGCGCGCGGCGCCATCGAGGCGGGCCAGCCGCTGTCGTCCGCCTTCGAGCAGCATCAATTGACGACGCCGATTTCCCTGCGCATGCTGCGCGTGGGCGAGCGCACGGGCGACATGGGGCCCATGCTGACGCAGTCGGCCGCCTTTTACGACGGCGAAATCAGCCGCTGGATCGACCGTTTTACGCGCACCTTCGAACCCTTGCTGATGGCCGCCATCGGCCTGGTCGTGGGCGCCATCGTGATCCTGCTGTACATGCCCATCTTTGACCTTGCCGGCGATATTTCATGATGCAGAGCGCAGCCGAATCCACCGCGGCCATCGCGGCCATCGACCCCGCGCTGCTGCAGCGCGCGCGCATGCTGAGCCGGCAATCGAAGCGCAGCCTGGTCGAGGAATTGCAGGAGCTGAGCGGCATCGAGGCGCGCGCCGTGGTGCGCGCACTGGCGCGCCCGTTCGGCCTGGACGTGCTGGAAACGGCCGACATGCTGGCCTTGTCTCCCGCCTTCGATGTGCTGCCCCTGTCGCAGGCACTGGCGCGCCACAGCGTGCTGCTGCGCGCCGCCGACGGTCAGCTGCTGGGCGTGATCGCCGACCCCTTCGACCTCGACCTGCAAACCTGGCTCGGCGCGCGCGCGGGGCAGGGCGTGTTG
Organism: Janthinobacterium sp. HH106; assembly: GCF_001758725.1. NCBI lineage: Bacteria > Pseudomonadati > Pseudomonadota > Betaproteobacteria > Burkholderiales > Oxalobacteraceae > Janthinobacterium > Janthinobacterium sp. HH106. The sequence goes on from NZ_LRIC01000025.1 coordinate 156,756, forward strand.
GACGTGCGCCTGGCGCTGCAGGCCGACATCGGCGCCTACCTGTCGAAGCAGGAAGAATCGGCGCGCGCCGTCGACAGCCTGCTGCCCGGCGCGGCGAACGATGCGCGGCGCGACGGCAAGACGGCCGCCGTGCTGTCGTTCGCCAGCGTGTCGGAAGCGGCCAGCCCCGCCGTCAAGCTGGTCAACTCGACCCTGTATGACGCCCTGAAGGCGGGCGCCTCGGACATCCACCTGGAAAGCACGGCCGGCGGCCTGGCCGTCAAGTACCGCGTCGACGGCGTGCTCGATCACGCCACGTCCGTCAACGGCATCGAAGTGGCAGAACACATCATCTCGCGCCTGAAAGTGCTGGCCGAACTCGATATCGCCGAGCGCCGCGTGCCGCAGGACGGCAGCTTCCGCGTCGAGGCGGGCGGGCGCGAAATCGATTTGCGCGTCTCCATCATGCCCAGCATCCATGGCGAGGACGCCGTCATCCGCATCCTCGACAAGCGCGCCATGATCGAGGCCTACGGCGCGCTGACCCTGGAAGCGCTGGGCTTTGACGCGCCCTCGCTCGAAGCCCTGCGCGCGCTGGCCCAGGAAGCCTACGGCATGCTGCTCGTGACCGGTCCCACGGGCTCGGGCAAGACGACGACCCTGTATGCGGCGCTGACGGAAATCCATAACGGGCGCGAAAAGATCATCACCATCGAGGACCCCGTCGAATACCAGCTGCCCGGCATCCTGCAAATCCCCGTGAATGAAAAGAAGGGGCTGACCTTCGCCAAGGGCTTGCGCTCGATCCTGCGCCACGACCCCGATAAAATCATGGTGGGCGAGATCCGCGACCGCGAGACGGCGGAAATTGCCGTGCAATCTGCCCTCACGGGCCATCTGGTGCTCACCACCGTGCATGCGAATAATGTGTTCGACGTGTTTGGCCGCTTTACCCACATGGGCATCGATCCGTATGCCTTCGTCTCGGCCCTGAACGGCATCTGGGCACAGCGCCTGATCCGCACCAACTGCCCCCATTGCGCCACCGACTACACGCCCGACGATGGAGAACTGGCCAGCGTGGGCCTGGCGCGCGCCGACGTGGCAGGCTATGAATTCAAGCAGGGCAAGGGCTGCGGCGACTGCCGCGGCACGGGCTACAAGGGACGCCGCTCGATCGCCGAGATTCTCGTGCTGACCGATGAAATCCGCGAACTGATCGTCGATAAAAAACCGATCCGCCAGATCAAGGCGGCCGCGTATGCGAACGGCACGCGCAGCCTGCGCCTGGCGGCGCTGGAACTGGTCAAGCGGGGCGCCACCACCATCACGGAAATCAAGAGGGTCACCCTGCATGCGTAGCGGTTTTGCGAAGTTGAGATTTGGAAGATTTGGACAGGCATTGCGCCTGGGCGTGGCGGCGGATGGCTTGAGCTTGTGGCGGGGCAGCCGCTGGCGCGCGCCCGCCTGGACGCCGTTGGGCGAAGCCGCGTATGTGCCGGACGCCGGTCAAGGCCTGCATGGCGATTTTTCCGCCATGGGCCAGGCGCTGGCGCAGTTGCTGGAGCGGCTGCTGCCGGCGGACCAATACGCGGGCTGGCCCCTGTCCGTGGTGCTCGACGACGCTTTGGCGCGCCTGTGGCAGGTGGACCTGCCGCAGGGCGCCGCGCGTCTGGCCGACATCGAGGCGGCCGCCGCGCTGCGCTTCCAGTCGCTGTATGGCGATGCGCCCGGCCTGTGGCACAGCAGCAGTGCCTGGGATGCGCGCGTGCCGTTTTTCTGCGCCGTGCCCCGTGCGTTGCTGGCGCAGCTGACGCGCGTGGCGGCCGACCGCAAGCTGGCTCTGATTTTTATTACGCCGCAATTCGCGCGCCACTGGAACCGCTGGCACGGCGCATTGAAACCGGGCGCCTGGTTCGGCCAGTTGCAGGAAAACGCCTTGACCCTGGGCGTGCGGCACGATGGCCGCCTGTGCGCCGTGCGCGCGCTGCCCGTGCCGCCTGGTGCCGGCAGGGACTGGCTGGCGCAGACGCTGGCGCGCGAGGCGCTGCTGCAAGGCGTGACCGCACCGGCGCTGCTGCAGCTGTGCGGCGCGCCGCCGCCCGCATGGCTGACGTCGACAAAAGAGTTCCACTGCCAGGTTTTTTCCACGCCGGACGGGGAAGGCGCTTTGTCGCCGGCCGCCCGGCTGGCGCGCAGCGGAGGCGTGGCATGACGCGCCTCGATATCGATTTCGCGCCGCCCGGCTGGCGCCGCAGCCTGCACCGCGTGCCCGCCTGGGCATGGGGAACGGGGGCGCTGGGCATGGTGCTGGTCGTCACGGCGGCGTACAGCGGCAGCGCTGCGCTGCAGCGCCAGCAGCTGCGCGAGGGGCAGTTGCAGCGCGCGCAGCAACGCGTGCTGGCCGCCACGCTGGGCCCGGCGCCTGCGCCGCAAATGGCCATCGCACCGGCGCAGGCGGCGGCCGTGAATGCGGCCATCCTGCAATTGAACCTGCCGTGGCGCGACCTGCAGGATGCGCTGGCCAGCGCCACGCCGCCCGCCATCGCGCTGCTGGCGCTGGAGCCGGACGCGCGCAAGCGCGTGCTGAAGATCACGGCCGAAACGACCGGCAGCGACGCCATGGTGGCCTATATCGCGCAATTGAAGCAGCAGGAGCTGTTCGGCTCCCGCGTGCAGCTGCTGCGCCATGAAATCAACGCGCTCGATCCGAACAAACCCTTGCGCTTCCAGCTTCAAGCGCAGTGGGGCACGCCATGACGGCCATCGATATCAATATCTTGCGCCTGCGCGCGCAACTGCTGCTGCGTCGCCTGGGCGTGCCCGCCTGCCTGGCCGTGATTTTGCTCGCACTGGGGATCGCCGCCTGGGCATGGGCCTGGCAGCAGCGCGCCGTGGCGGCGCAGCTGGAAGCGCGGCCCTTGCCGCAGCCGGCGCTGGCCGTGGCGGCCCTGGCGCCGCCGGCGACGGCCAGCGAAAACCTGGCCCGTTTTTATGCGGCCCTGGGGCAGCAGCGCCATGCGGAGCAGCAGGTCAAGCAGCTGTTCGACCTGGCCGCGAAAAACGGCTTGCTGCTGACGCAGGGCGAATACAAGAGCGGCTACGACAAGGCCAGCCGTGTCGCCACCTGGCAGGTGACCTTGCCGCTGAAGGGCAGTTATGCGGCCGTATGGCAGTTCGCGCTGCAAGCGCTGCGCGCCGTCCCCTTTGCCTCGCTCGACGAACTGAGTTTTCGCCGCGAGCAGATCGCCGATACGCAACTCGAAGCGCGCCTGCGCCTGACCTTCTATCTGACCGATACGCCTGGTGTTGCGGGAGAAACACCATGACCCCGCGCCATTGGCTCATGCTGGCCGGCGTGCTGGGCGCGGGCGCCTTGCTGCTGTTCGGCGAGCGCCAGCCCGTGGCCGACGTGGCCGAGGCGGTGGAGCGGGCCGTCGCGCCCGCGCGTAAGCCGGCCGGCAAAGCGGAGGCAGCGCAGCCGGCCATCCTGGCCCTGCTGCCGCGCAGCGAAGTGGCGGGCGAGGATGGCGACACCTTTGGCGGCGCCGGCGCTGTCTTCCAGAGCCAGAACTGGAATCCGCCGCCGCCGAAAACGGCGGTGACGGCTGCGCCGCCGCCACCGCCGC